>CAMPCJ010000001.1 GCA_946645685.1 uncultured Clostridia bacterium
CTCAAGCCGGAAGCCACCGGCGGCTTCACGGACGAGGTGGCGTTTCCCCGCTTGAAGGTGATGTGCGATCCGTCCCTGTCCGCAAAACTGCCGCCGGAAAAGGCGGCGGCGCTGCTGCGGGTTTTGGAGGAGGATCCCCGCCCCGCGTATCACAACGATCCCGCTCGGGTCTACGGCTTTTCCTTCGCGGGCAGGGAAGTGCGCTTTAGGGTTTCGGACGGTACGCTCACCGTTCTTTCCATCGAGTAGAAAAATCGGCGTTTTGTCCGTTTTTTCCCCATTCCGTCTTGACTGTCCGGGCAAAATGTGATATATCATAAAAGGCCAGTTTGTTGCGCTTACACCATTTTTTTTGAGGCTTTTTATGAACAAAAAGAAATTTGATTACAAGTGGGTCATCTTAGTTCTGTGCTTTTTGATGGTCTTCTGCGCTTTGGGCTTTTGCAGCGGATCCAAAAGTCTGTATCTGAATAAGATCACCCGGTATCTGGGGATCGAGCGTTCGCTCTTCTCCATCAACGACAGTATCCGCTACGTGACTACGGCGATCATCAGCGTCTTTTTCGGCGCCATTTACGGAAAGCTGGGCGCGCGAAAGATGATCGCTCTCGGCTTTACCTGCCTGGTGGCTTCCTGCCTGATCTACGCCTTCGCGCCGTCCATCGGCGTTTTCTATATCGGCGGCTTCCTTTTGGGCGCGGGTCTCGCGGTTTGCTCCTCGTCCCTGGCGGGATACGTGGTCAGCCGGTGGTTCACCACGAACGTGGGCACCTACTCCGGCATCGTCCTCGCCGCCAACGGGCTGGGCACCGCCACCATCACCCAATTCATCGAGCCTATGATCGAAGGCAGCGCGGACGGGTATAAAAAGGCGTACCTGTTCACCGCCATTTTGATCGCCGTCGTCGGCGTGATCATTGTGGTCTTCATCCGGGAAAAGCCCAAGGGAGCCGTAGATGACGGCTCCGGCCCCAAGCGCCACAAACGCCCCAAAAGGAGCAAGGCGTGGGTCGGTCTTTCTTTGAAGGAAGCGGTGAAAAAGCCGTATTTCTACGGAATGCTCGTTTGTATGTTCCTTACCGGCGCCGCCCTGCAGGCGATCGCCGGGATCGCCGTTCCTCACATCAAGGACGTGGTGTGCGCCAAAGACGCTGTGGGTAACCTGCTCGCGTTCGACACCGGATTTATCCGGGTCGCTCACAGCGCCCACGCCATCTGCCTTGCCTCGGCAAAATTCGTTTCCGGCTTCAGCTACGACCATCTGGGCATCCGGAGAACGGCGACCATCAGTTATTTGATCGCCGCGGGGTCTATGTTTATCCTGGGCTTGGTGCAGCCCGGTTCGTACGTTCTCGCGTTCATATATGAAGTCATCGTATCCTTTGCCATGCCCCTGGAAACCGTCATTCCCCTTTTGATGGTGTCTGACCTTTTCGGGGAAAAGGATTACGCCAAGATCCTGGGGATCAACAGTGCCGTCATTTACCTCGGCTTCGCGGTGGGGACCCCGGTCATCAATCTGGTCTTTGATAAGGTGGGCACGTATCGCCCCGCTCTCTTCGTGGTTTCCGGCTTGATGGCGGTCATTATGATCCTGACCCAGTTCATCTGCCGCACCGGCGAAAAGGTGAAACGGGACGTGATCGCCCGGGAAGCGGGAAAAGAAACGGCGGCTGCCGGCACTTGATCGCGCAAAAAAAGAAGAAGTCGGAGGACTTCTTCTTTTTTTGCACCGTCTTAAAGGACTTTTTTCAGTTTTTCCGCCAGATCCGTTTTCTCCCAGGGAGCGTTCAGATCGTCCCGCCCCATGTGCCCGTAGGAGGCGAAGGGCGTGTAGATGGGGCGCCGCAGATCCAGAGAAGCAATGATGCCTTTGGGAGTGAGATCCACCGTTTCCCTCAAAAGAGAAGCGATCTTATCGTCAGCGATCTTCCCGGTGCCGAAGGTATCTACCAAAACGGAGGTGGGCTCCGCCACGCCGATGGCGTAGGAAAGCTGTACTTCACACTTCCGTGCAAGACCGGCCGCCACCACGTTTTTGGCAAGGTAGCGCGCCATATAGGAGGCGCTGCGATCCACCTTGGTGGGATCCTTGCCGGAGAAGGCGCCGCCGCCGTGCCGGGCGTAACCGCCGTAGGTATCCACAATGATCTTCCGCCCGGTCAAACCGCTGTCCCCCTGAGGGCCGCCCACCACGAATCTGCCGGTGGGATTGACCAGGATCTTGGTGTCTTCGTCCATCAGAGCGGGGTCGATCACTTCGCGGATGACTTTGTGGATCACGTCGTAGCGGATGGCGGTCTGTTCCGCCATTTCTCCGTGCTGGGTGGAGACCACAACGGTGTCTACCCGGGCGGGTACGCCGTCCCGGTATTCCACGGTGACCTGGGTCTTTCCGTCGGGACGCAGGTAGGGCAGGGTGCCGTCTTTCCGCACCTGCGCCAGCCGCCGCGCCAGCTTGTGAGCCAGGTAAATGGGCAGAGGCATCAGGTTTTCCGTTTCATCGCAAGCGTAGCCGAACATCAACCCCTGATCGCCGGCGCCGTCCACGTCAACCCCCCGGGCAATGTCCGGGCTTTGAGTATGAATGGAGTTGATCACGGCGCAGGTGTCGCAGTCAAAGCCGTATTTGGCACGGTCATAACCCACCTTCCGCACGGTTTCCCGGGCGATGGCTTGATAGTCCACGTGGGCGGTGGTGGTGATCTCCCCCATAATGAGAATGAGACCGGTGGTCACCGCTGTTTCACAGGCGACCCGGGCGGTGGGGTCCTGTTCCAGGATCGCGTCCAGAATGGCGTCCGAGATCTGGTCGCAGATCTTATCGGGATGCCCCTCCGTGACGGATTCCGAAGTAAAGAAGCGTTTCATAGATCGATCCTTTGCGTTTTCCGGCGGAATTCCGCCTGTCTTTTTTATCGAAGACATTTTATCACACTTTTTTCCATAAAGCAAATATTTCTCAACATTTTTTCGCGTTTTGACCGCAGGGAAAACAATTTGTGAAACTCCACAAAAAAGACGGGATCAAACTTGACTACATTATGGGAATATGATATAATAAACCGATTATAAAAATGGGGAGAAAGGAGCGCGGCGTGGGGAAGATCATCATCACCACTTCATTGAAGGGCGGCGTGGGGAAAACGGTGTTTTCCGCAAGCCTTGCCTATACGCTTTCCAGCCGGGGGAAACGCGTTTTGGCGGTGGATATGGATCTCGGCACCGGCGGGCTGGATATCGCGCTGGGCAGGGAAAACGACGTCGCCGCGACGTTGCTTGACCTTTTGACGGGGTCGTTTGATCCCGACCGGGCGCTTGTCGCCGGGGACGACGGCGTTTACTTCCTGGCGGCTCCCGTTTTCTTCAACCCCGCCTCCCTGCAGGAGGTCACGCAGGAATCCTTTGACCGGGTCCTTGCCACCCTGAAAGAACAGTTCGACTACGTCGTGTTCGATATGCCCGCAGGCGGCGGCGCCGCTTTTCCTTTGGTGGAAAACTCATCCCTTGCGGATCTGTACGTTTTGGTCACCACGGCGGCGCCCACAGCCGTTCGTGCCGCGGAACGGTGTGCCATGCGTTTGGCGGAGCCGGAAAAGGCGAAGCTTCTTTTGAACTGCTACCGTCTTTCGAAACCGGCGGATAACACCTTCGGCATCGTGGAGGTGATCCGGCGCGCGTCCGTTCCCATTTTAGGCGTCGTTCCCTTTGACAGCGGCGCGGAAAAAGCGCTCGCGAAGGGGATCCCCCTCGCCGCGGACAGAAAAAGCATCGCGGGACGGGCGGTGGGAAACGTGGCGGGACGGATCGAAGAAGAATCCATTCCCCTGTTCGACGGGGTCATGAATCGATCTCGGCGGGGTAAATTCTACGGTTTGGAAAACTGACTCTCCCTTTATCTTTTTTTACGGAGGAAATCTATATGCAGATCGCTTTGATTGCGCAGGACGATAAAAAGGAATTGATGGCGCAGCTTTGCATTGCCTATTGCGGCATTTTGTCCAAGCACACCCTTTGCGCCACCGCCACCACCGGGCGGATCGTCGCGGACGCCACCGGTCTGGACGTGGAACTGCTTTTGTCCGGTGAGCACGGGGGCATCCAGCAGATCGCCCAGCGCATTCAATACGGGGAAGTGGACGTGCTTTTGTACTTCCGCTCCACGGTAACGGATGAGAATTATGACGTGGTCGCTCATAACCTGACCCGTCTTTGCGACGTATATAATCTGCCCATCGCCACAAACCTCGCCACGGCGGAGACCATCATTCTCGCCCTGGATCGCGGGGATCTGGATTGGCGGGAGAATATGCGTTAAAACACAAAGCAGAGGAAGTCGATATGTACAGAACAAAGTATTGCGCGGAGTTTTCCGCGGAGAACGTCGGAGAGCGGGTCAGCGTTTGCGGCTGGGTCCAGAAGCAGCGTGATCTGGGCTCTCTGATTTTCATTGACCTGCGGGACCGCACCGGCGTCGTCCAGCTTGCGTTTGACGAGGCCACGGAAAAGGAACTGTTTCATCTTGCCTTCGGCGTTCGCGCCGAAACGGTGTTGACTGCGACCGGCGTTGTGCGCCCTCGGGGCGCGGGCGCGGTGAATCCCAACCTTCCCACCGGGGAGATCGAGATCGCCGTGGAGAAAATGGAAGTCCTCTCCCGGGCGGATACACCGCCCTTCGAGGTATTGTCCGCTCCCGACGTGCGGGACGACGTGAAATTGAAATATCGCTATTTGCACCTGCGCCATCCGGATCTGCAGCGGAATATCCTCTTCCGTCACAAGTTGGCGGTGGCGGCGCGGGATTATTATGACCGGGAAGGCTTTTTGGAGATCGAAACCCCCATCCTGATCAAGTCTACCCCCGAGGGCGCGCGGGACTATCTGGTGCCCAGCCGGGTGCATCCCGGTTCCTTCTACGCCCTGCCTCAATCGCCTCAGTTGTATAAACAGCTTTTGATGGTGTCCGGCTTTGACCGCTATATGCAGATCGCCCGGTGCTTCCGGGATGAGGATCTGCGGGCGGATCGTCAGCCGGAATTTACCCAGCTGGATCTGGAAATGTCCTTTGTGGATGAAGACGACGTTATGGCGGTGAACGAGGGCTTTTTGAAGCGGATCTTCAAGGAGTTTCTGGGAAAGGATATTTCTCTGCCGCTCCGTCGGATGACCTGGCGGGAAGCGATGGAAAAATACGGCTCCGATAAGCCCGATCTTCGCTTTGGGATGGAGCTTTGCGATCTGTCCGACCTGGTGCGTGACTGCGGCTTCGGTGTATTCGCCGGTGCGGTTCAGGCGGGCGGAAGCGTTCGCGGCTTGAATCTGAAGGGGGCGGCGGATAAGCTTTCCCGCAAAGAGATCGATAAATTGACGGATTTTGTCAAGACCTATCGCGCCCGGGGACTTGCCTGGCTGAAGGGTGGGGAAGAAGAGACTTCTTCTTTCGCCAAGTTCCTGACAGCCGAGGAAACGCAGCGCATCAAGGATCGCCTGGGCTTTGAGAAGGGCGACGTGCTCTTCCTGGTCGCGGACGGGAAAAACAACGTGGTGTTGGAGTCCCTGGGCGCCCTGCGGTGCCGTTTGGGCGAGCAGTTCCACTTATACGAAAAAGGGCAGTTCGCCCTGCTTTGGGTCACGGACTTTCCCATGTTTGAGTGGGATGAGGAAAACGGGCGCTACAAGGCGATGCACCATCCCTTCACCATGCCGAAAGACGAAGACCTGCCCCTTTTGGATACGGACCCCGCCCGGGTGCGTGCCAAGGCGTACGACATTGTCATTAACGGCACGGAAGCCGGCGGCGGCAGCGTCCGGATCCACCGGAGCGACGTACAGCAGAAGATCTTTGACGTCATCGGAATGACCCGGGAGGAAGCGAACGAAAAATTCGGCTTTCTGCTGGAAGCGTTCCGCTACGGGGTGCCGCCCCACGCGGGTATGGCGTTCGGCTTCGACCGGCTGGTCAGCCTTCTGCTGGAACTGCCCGGTATCCGGGACGTGATCGCCTTCCCGAAGGTGCAGAACGCCTGTGAATTGATGACGGATTGCCCCGCGCCCGTTCCGCAAAGCGCGCTGGACGACTTGTCCATTGCCGTGACCGCGACGGAGACGGAAGAATAACGGAAGTTTTTTGAAAGGAAACCCGAAAGCATGATCGAGATCAGAGGGATCACCAAGCGTTACGGCGATAAATACGCCGCGAAAAACGTCACCTTTACGGTGAATGCGGGTGAGATCATGGGTTTTTTGGGGCCGAACGGCGCCGGAAAATCCACCACGATGAATATTTTGACCGGCTATCTCTCCGCCACATCCGGTACCGCCCGGATCGACGGGATCGACATTTTGCAGGATCCCATCGCCGCGAAAGCCAAGATCGGTTTTCTCCCGGAACAGCCGCCGCTGTATCCGGATCTGACGGTGAAGGAGTATCTGAATTTTGTTTATGACCTGAAAAAGTGCAAGCTGGACCGGAAAAAGCACCTGGAAGAGATCTGCCGGGTGGTGGAGATCAGCGACGTGTACAACCGGGTCATACGCAACCTGTCCAAGGGGTATCGTCAACGCGTGGGCATTGCCCAGGCGCTGGTGGGAAATCCCCCGGTGCTGATCTTCGACGAGCCCACCGTGGGGCTGGATCCCAAGCAGATCATCGACATACGCAATCTGATCAAGGATCTGGGCAAGGAGCATACGGTCATTCTCTCCACGCATATCCTCCCTGAGGTGCAAGCCATCTGCGACCGCATCGTGGTCATCAACAAAGGGGAGATCGTGGCGGACGAAAAGACCGAGAATATCGCCCGCGCCGTGGAAGGCAAGCGCCGTATGACGTACAACGTGTGCGGCCCGAAGGACGAGGTTTTGAAGCTGATCCGTTCCATTCCCGGCGTGACCTACGCGGAGATCATCGGAAACCGGGAGCTGGACAGCACCGCCTTTTTGGTGGAGTCCGACGACAAGATCGACATCAGAAAGCCGCTCTTCTTCGCCCTGGCGGATAAGCGCTGGCCGCTGATCGGTATGGACGTGATGGGCATGGATCTGGAAGACGTGTTCCTGGCGCTCGTGGATCAGAAAAACAGGAAAGAGGAAGCCCGCAAGGGCGGCCGGAAAGGGGAGAAGAAATAATGCTTGCCGTTTATAAAAAAGAACTGCGTTCTTATTTCGTCGGACCCATCGGCTACATCTACGTGGCGCTGTATTTGTTGGTCTCCTCTCTCATTTTCACCTATACCACCCTGTACGCGGGGACCTGCAGCGTCACCACCTACTATACCTTCATCCTGTATCTTTTCGCCATCCTGATCCCGCTTCTCACTATGCGGATGCTCAGCGAGGAGAAGAAGAGCCGCACGGAGCAGATCCTGCTTACCGCTCCCGTCAGCTTGACGAGTGTCGTCACCGCCAAGTTCCTGGCGGCGTTCACGCTCTTTGCCGGCACGCTTCTGGTGTCCTGCCTCCACTTCATCACCTTTTTCGCCCTGGACGGCACGCCCAACGTGGCGATCATGGTCAGCACCACCTTCGGCATCATCCTCATCGGCGCCGCCTTCGTTGCCATCGGCATTTTCGTTTCCGCCTGTACGGAAAATCAGCTGGTAGCGGCGCTGGTGACCATCGTTGCCATTGCGTCTACGCTGGTGCTGAACGTACTGTCCGGCTACGTGACCTTCACCCCCTTGCGCGTGGTCATGCGGTGGCTGTCCGTTTTCGACCGGTTTTATGCCTTTACCTACGGATATTTCGACTTCGTGGCGCTCCTGTACTACGTGAGCATCACGGTGATCTTCCTGTTCCTTACCGTGCGTGTTCTGGAAAAACGCCGTTGGGAATGATCCGGAGTAAAGAAAGATAAAGGTGTCTATTATGGATAAGAATAAGCAGACGAAGAAAGGCAAGTTTTTTGCCTCCCGGCGGTTCCGGTACGGCGCCGTCGCCACCGTATTCGTAGTGGTGTTCATTGCGGCGGTGATCCTGTTGAACGTGATCGTTTCCGCCATCGACTCGAAGTACAGCCTGTATATCGATTTGACCCAGGATCAGGTCTTTACCATCCGGGAAGAAAACATCCCCGCCATCCGGCAGCTGCTGGACGATTTCAAGGCGAGCGAAAAGATGGGCGGACGGGACTTTACCATTACCATCACCTTCCTGCAGGCGCGGGACAAGCTGGTTTCCAATCAGCAGAGCAACTGGGTCTTGAACCTGGCGGACAGCTACGCGGAGGCTTTTCCGGAGATCCGCGTGGAATGCAAGGAAGACCTGCTGACCCATCCGGACAATTATGAGAAATACACACGCCTGGGCTATACCATCAATTCTTCCACGATCCTTGTAACATGTTCCGAGGGCGGCTATGACGTCTTTTCTCTGGATTCCTGCATGGTGTACGACGAAGCGGGTGAAAACCTGTGGGCGTTCAAGGGTGAAATGCAGTTCAACAAGGCCATTCAAAAGGTCACGGCTCAGGTGGAGCCGGTGGCGGCGTTTACCGTCGGGCATAATGAGAGCGAGCCTGCCAGTTTTCAGGAAGTTTTGAAGGACAGCGGCTTCAGCTCCGAAAAGGTGGATCTTACCAAGCTTGCCCGCCTTGCCAACGAACTGAAGGACGCCGGCAAGAGCGACTCCGAGCGCGCCGCCATACGCAGCGAGATCGAAAACAATCTCGGTAAAGTGGTGGAGGTGGAGGACGACCGCCGCAGCGACGTGCAGGAAAGCACGAAGAAATCCGAGACGGTGGGCATTTCCGACAGCGTCAAGCTTCTGGTCATCTGCAATCCGCAGACGGACTTTTTGACCTCGGATGACAGCGAGGAGCTGGTTACGGAGTACAGCTTGCTTTCCGATTATCTCAATGAATACCGCTCCGTGCTTTTGATCGCTTCTCCCGGTATGCCCGCGTTCCCCGTTCTGGACGAATTGCTTGCGGATTGGGGGATGGAAGTGGTGCGGAACGAAGTGGTCGTGGATCCCGTTTCTCACGTTCCCGGGGACGACACGATGCTTTACGTGGAGTATCCCGCGGCGACGGCGGAACAAGAGAGAGTCGCGGCGAGCATCACCGGCTCTCTGACGGCGCAATCCAATCCCCCCCATTCCATTTCCTACCGCTCCGCTCCCATTGTGATCCTCTCCCCCGGCGACGGTGAAACGACGGGTACGGAAGCCGTTCTCACCAGCTCCGTCAATTCCTACGTGGAAGTGAATACGGGAGACGGCGTGGAGCGGGAGTCCGGTCCCTTCAATCTGATGGTCGTTTCCACCCGCTATACCGTCCGGAACAACGTGAATACCCTCGGTCACATTCTGGTCATCGGGTCGGATAGCTTTACCGAAACCAACACCTACGAAAGCAAATACGGCAACACCGCCATTGTGTATAACATCATCCGTCTGCTTTCCCGGGAGACCATCCCCATGGAAACGGACTACAAGGTGTTGGAGGATTACGCCATCACCATGAAGAGCGGCGACGTTTACACCTACGGCATCATTACGGTCATTGTGATCCCGCTTGTGATCTTCGGCTTCGGGATCGCGGTGTATCTGAAGCGTAAGCACCTGTAAGGAGAGACAGATCCTATGCAAAAGAAACAAAAAGACGTTACGACGGCGGCGTCTGAAGAAAAAAGCGGGAATGAGAAAAGAAAATTCCGCTTGTCGGATCTTTGGACCAACAAGCGCCTGCGCGCGATCACCCTTTCCCTGGCGGTGGTGATCCTGGCAGGGATCACGTATCTCGTTCTGGCTTTGACGGTCTTAAAGCCCGCCTCTCAAGAGGAATTGCCCACCGTCGGACCCCACGGGGAAACGATGGTCAACGGCAAGCCCTTCGTGGTGGAGCCCATTACATCCAGCCAGATCACCTCTATCCGGGTGGATAACGCCTTCGGCGGCTTCTACTATTACCGGGTGCAGGGGGACGATCCCGACGACGTGGCTTTCTACTTTGAGGGCGCGGAGAATATGCTTTACGACCAGACCAGCGACTGGATGCAGTCGGATTACAGCGACCTGACGGATCTGCTCGCCAGCGTGTCCATGATCGACGGCTTGTACGGCATTTCCCGGTATATGTTGGCTACCACGGAAGTGGAGGGCTATGACGCGAACAACCTGGCTCCCTACGGTCTTGAGGGCGACGGTCAGGCAAAACTCACCGTTACCTATGAGGACGAAAACGGCGCGGAGCATACCAACGTGGTGAGATTTGGCTATCAGACGGTGTCCGGAGACAGTTACTACGTGATGCCGGAGGGCAGAGACGCTCTGTACGTGGTGGCGGATACTACCATTTCCCGCTGCATTTTTACCAATCTGGAAAGCTATTTCACACCTTTGGTAGCGCTGCCGGTCTCCAGCCAGGAATATGGGAACGTCCTGGAATTGAGCATCGACAAGAATGAAAAGCCCTTTTTCGCCATGCGGATGCTCAGCGAAGAGGAAATGACCGATTCCGGCGATCTGTTCACGCACATTCTGACCTACCCCAACGAGTATTATCCTTCGGCGGAGAATATGGAAACGGTGCTGAACAAGTTTATGAATTTCAGCGGCACTTCCGTGGTCGCGTACAACATCAGCATCATGGACGACGAAGAAGATCCTGCCCGGGCGCGGGAATTTGTGGAGCTGATGAAAAAGTACAGCCTGGTGGATGAAAACAACCACTGGTACCACACCCTGCGATACAAGTATCAAAGCACCGGGGAGACGGAACTGTATATCAGCCGCAAGATCGAAGTTGTCGGCGCGGAGGGGATGGATCCCGTCTATCTCTATTATGTGTACAGCCCTTCCTTTGACGTCATCGTGGAATTCAAGGCGGAGGATCTGCCCTGGCTGGAGTGGGATACGTTGATGTTTATGGACAACCACGCGTTCCTGACGCCCATTGACACCGTATCGAGCATCACCATGGCGTGGGGCGATACGGAAGCGCGTTTCGACCTCACCGGCACGGAGAGCGATCTGGTCGTTACGTCTCCTAACGTGAAGGACATCCATACCGATAATTTCCGCCAGTTGTATAAGGCGATCCTCTTCACCACGATGGAGGGAGAGGCGGAAGCGACGGACGATGGATCTCTGCTGCTGACGTTGACCATCCATCTGCGAAACGGCGACAAGCACGTGTACCGCTACTACGGGATGACCGCCCGCAAGGCGTATTACACCCTGGACGGCTCCGGCGAGTTTTACATCAACCGGGACTACGTCAAACAAATGATCTCCGCCTGCACCGGCATCCTCAACGGAGAGACCATTTCCGTGGATCGGAGAGATTGATCGAAGCAAAAGAAAAACCGCCCTGCGTATCAGGCAGGGCGGTTTTTCTCGTCAAACGGCGGGGAGAGGAGGCGGGGTATCCCCGGGAATACCGGATTGAAAGCCCCCGGAGTAAGGAAAAGCCTCATGCAAGCATTGGCTTGTATGAGGCTTTGACTTTTGACAAGCTTTAAGAATCTTTCTTGTCCTCGGCGGCGGCTTTTTCCGCCTCCCGGGCAAGCTTTTCCGCGAGGGTAGCCGCTTTTTCGGCGTCATCCTCCCGCTTGCGGGCGTTTTCATCGATGCTCTTGCGGAGCTTTTCGTCCCGGATCCTGGCGATATCGTCCATGGTAGCGCCGTCCTGCATCGCCGCGGCGAACTGCTCTTCGTCCATCACTTCGTTGTCTATCAGGTACTTGGCTACGAAGTGGAGCTTGTCCATGTGTTCCTTGAGTATTTCGACTGCTTTATCATAAGCGTCGGAAATAATGCGCAGCGTTTCTTCGTCGATCTCCGCGGCGATCTTCTCCGAATAGTTGGGCGTGCTGCTGAAATCGCGTCCCAGGAAGACTTCGCCGTGACCCGTGCCGTAAACCACAGGGCCAAGCTTTTCGCTCATGCCGTATTGGGTGACCATATTCCGCGCGATTTCCGTTGCCCGCTGAATATCGTTGGACGCGCCGGTGGAAATGTCGTCCAGGATCAGTTTTTCCGCAACTCTGCCGCCCAGCAGGGAAACGATCTCTTCTTCCATTTCCCGTTTAGACTGGTAGCTCTTGTCCTCGCTGGGGAGGGAAAGGGTGTAGCCGCCCGCGCGGCCCGCGGGAATGATGGAGATCTGATGCACCTTGTCCTGGGTGGGCAGGAAATGGGTGATGACGGCGTGACCCGCTTCGTGATACGCCGTTAGTTTCTTATCCTTTTCGGTGACCACCTTGCTCTTCTTCTGAGGCCCGACGAGCACCTTGATGGTGGCTTCCTCCAGCTCGGTGGTGCCAATGAGTTTTTTGCCTTTTCTGGCGGACAGAAGCGCCGCTTCGTTCAAAAGGTTGGCAAGATCCGCGCCGGTAAAGCCGGGGGTGCCTTTGGCAAGGGTGGCGAAATCCACGTCCGCCTCAAAGGGCTTGCCTTTGGCGTGTACACGCAGGATCGCTTCCCGCCCCTTGATGTCCGGATAATTCACGGTGACCTGCCGATCGAAGCGGCCGGGGCGGAGCAGAGCGGGATCCAGGATGTCCGGCCGGTTGGTCGCCGCCATAACGATGACGCCCTCGTTGGAGCCGAAACCGTCCATTTCCACCAGGAGCTGATTCAGAGTCTGCTCCCGTTCGTCGTGACCGCCGCCAAGACCTGCGCCTCTGTGACGGCCTACCGCGTCGATCTCATCAATGAAAACGATGCTGGGCGCGTTCTTCTTGGCGTTTTCAAACAGGTCGCGAACGCGGCTGGCGCCGACGCCCACGTACATTTCCACAAAATCCGAGCCGGAAATGGAGTAGAAAGGAACGTCCGCCTCCCCGGCGACCGCCTTGGCAAGCAGGGTCTTACCGGTGCCGGGCGGTCCGATGAGCAGTACGCCGTGGGGGATCTTGGCGCCCAATTCTTTGTACCGGGCGGGATTCTTCAAAAACTCCACGATCTCGGCAAGTTCTTCTTTCTCTTCATCCGCGCCGGCAACGTCGGAAAAGAAAACTTTTTTCTTTTCCTCAGCGCCCAGCTTTGCTCTGGCTTTGCCGAAGGAATTGATCCGGCTGCCCTTGCCGCCGTTCGCCTGATTCATTGCGTAGATGAAAAGCCCTACCATCACGCCGATAATGAGCAGATAAGGCAAAAAGCTCACCCACCAGGGGTAATTCACTGGCGCCTTGTAGGTGTATTTGGTATCCAGATTCTTGTTTTCGTCCACGTATTTCTGGATCTCCTCCCGGAAAGAGGAGATGTTTTGCAGATCGTGACGGTATTCTTTGTTCTCCGTGGATTTGATGAGCAAAACGCCGCCGGCGTCCACCGTAAAGGTTTTGACCTCATCATTCTTGAACATCTCGATCACTTCGCCGTAGGTCAGGTTCTTCTGGGTGGAAGAAGTGTTCAGCAGAAAACTCACGATCCCGACCACGACCAGGATCAGAATGGCGTAAAAAACGAAAACGCGAAAATTGTTTCTTTTCATGCAGTGCTCCTTATGATTCGTAAATGGAACGCTTTAGAATGCCGATGTAGGGAAGATTGCGATAGACTTCGTTGTAGTCCAGACCGTAGCCGACCAGGAATTCATCTTCCACGTCGTATCCCTTGAAGTCGGTTTTGATATCCACCACCCGCCGCGCGGGCTTGTCCAGCATGGTGCAGATCTTGACGGAGTTGGCGCCGCTGGCGGCAAAATACTCCGTGAGTTTTTTCAGCGTGCGCCCGCTGTCCAGAATGTCCTCTACCAGAATGACGTCCGCGCCGCCCACCAGCTTCTTGTCCAGCTCCATGTTGATCTGGACTCTCCCGCAGGATTCGGTGCCGGAGCCGTAGCTGGAGGCTTGAAGGAAGAGAACTTCCACAGGCAAATTGATTTGGCGCATCAGATCGGACAGAAAGATCACGGATCCTTTCAGCACGCCGATGAGAATGAGCCGACGCTCCTTGATGCTTTCCCGATACGCGTCGGAGATCTCTTTTCCCAGGCGGGCGACCATTTTTTCAATGGCGTCCCGGTCAAACATAACGCTTTCCAGATCTTTTTCCATTTCCTTGAAATCCGGGTTCATGATGGCAAACCGTCCTTCTTGTTTTTTTCATTCGGGCTGAAACGGAGCTGCATCGTAAAAACAAAAGAAGCTTCGGGATCCCTGGCGCGATCGGAAAGACCCAGGCGCGGGACCCAAAAAACGCCGCTCTCGTCACAGATCACCGGGAGACGTTTCCTTTCGTCAGCTGAAACGCCCGCGTCACACAGCGCTTTTTTCACGCTCTTTGACATACCGTTCATCCGGATCCGATCTCCGGGTGAGAGCCCTCTTACACAAAGTTCACCCTTTATTCTATCGGAAGCGGCTTGAATAATCAAGTGATTTTTGTGAATATTTCGGACTTTTCCCCGGGCGGGGGCAGACCGTGTCAAAACCGCGCCGATTTCCGGAATGGCTGTGTCCCCGATCTGTAAGATATGTCGATACGGGACTGTGGATACCGGATGGGGCGTTTTTCCGAACGAGAGGGAATCTTTCTCCCGGAAAAATGAAAAACCGTTTGCGATCTCGATTATTTTGCCCATCCCGGCGCTCTTTAATAACGAAAGGATCGCCTCGAACCGTTCAAAGGGAACGGATAGTCCTTTTGTTTTTGCCATCCGGCGCAATATCTCATAAAGCAGAGGACGATCCGCTTCGTCCGCCGCAAGGAGGACGGCGTCCCGGAAACGCACACGGGCGCTTTTCGGATCGTTGCCCGTTTCCTTTTCCCACTGATCCGCCGCTTTCCGGATCAGGGCGTTTTGGGAAAAAGCGATCCCGGCAAAGCGTGCCAGAGCGGCACCGGCGCCCGGAACGGCTTTTTCCAAAGCGGGAAGAACCTCCCGGCGCAGGCGGTTGCGGGTATAGGCAAGATCGGCGTTGCTGCTGTCCGTGATGAACGGCAGCTTTTTTTCCTCAAGGTACGCCGCCAGTGTTTTGGCGGTGAAGGGAAGCAGGGGGCGGATCAGATCCCGCGAGACGGGCGAAATGCCCGCCGCGCCGGCGAAGCCCGTTCCCCGCGCCAGGTGAAACAAAACCGTTTCCGCCTGATCGTCGGCGGTATGCGCCGTGGCGATGAAGCGACAGCCTCGCTCTTTTGCGACTTCCCGCAGCAGGCGGTAACGCTCCGTTCTGGCGCCTTCTTCCAGACCGACGCCTTCCTTCTCGCAAAAAGCGGGTACGTCCGCGCGCCGTACAGAAAAGGGAATGCCGCGCTCCTCACAGAAGGCGCGGCAAAAAGCCTCGTCCCGATCCGCCTCGTCTCCGCGGATCATGTGATTGACGTGGCAGGCGGCAAGGGTGATGCCCGCCTCGTCCCTCACTTCCAGAAGCAGCCCCGTCAGCGCCACGGAATCCTTTCCGCCGGAAAAGGCGATCAGGATCCCGTCGCCGGGTCTCAAATCTGCCAGAGACGACAGGTGTTTCCGGAAGGCGGCAGTCAAGGATGCCATAGCCTCAGGCTTCCTCTCCCTCGTAGCGAGCCTCTACCGTCAGGAAACGGGTATACCGCTCGTCGAAGATCATCTTTACGTTGCGGGTGCTGCCGTGGCGGTTTTTGGCGATGATACATTCCGCGGAGTTATCGTCCTGCTTGTTGGCAAGATCGTAGTACTTTTCCCGGTGAAGGAACATGACCACGTCCGCGTCCTGCTCAATGGCGCCGGAATCACGCAGATCGGTCAGCTGAGGCCGCTTGTCCTTGCGATCCTGAGAAATACGGGAAAGCTGGGAGCAGCAGAGGATGGGCACGCCTAACTCCTTTGCCATGATCTTCATGTTCCGGGTGATGTCCGCCACTTCCAGGACACGGTTGTCCTTATACCGGTTGGAGTTCATCAATTGGAGATAGTCGATGATCACAAGCCCCAGATTTTTGATGCGAAGGAGTTTGGATCGCATATCGCCCACCGTCATACCGTTGGACTCGTCAATGTAGATCTGCGTTTCGGAGAGGGCGACGGCGGCGGCGCTCAGCTTGCTGTAATCCTCATCCTCCAGATCCCCTTCCCGAAGCTTCTTGCTGTCGATGTGCCCTTCGGCGGAGAGCATACGGGATACCAATTCCGTTTTCGTCATTTCCAGAGAAAAGATAGCGACAGCCTTGTCCGGGCGGTGCTTGGCGACCTCCGCGGCGATGTTCAGAACGAAGCTGGTCTTACCCATACCGGGACGGGCGCCCACCAAAATGAAATCGCCGGGATTCATACCCGCCAGCGTCCAGTCGATCTCGCTGAAATAGGTCTGGATGCTGGAAGAATGCTCTTTGTTTTCCCGTTTGTCCTTCAGTTCCTTGTAAAATTGGGGGATGATCTCGGAGATCTTGGAAAAATCGTGGGTCGTTTCTCTGCGGGTCAGATCAAAGATGCGCTGTTCCGCGTTCTGCAGGATCTCCTGCACGTCGCCTTCGTGACCGTAGGCGCTTCGCATGATCTCCTCGGAGGCAAAGATCAACTGCCGCAGCAGGCTCTTTTCCTTCACAACAGCGGCGTAATCCGTGATGTTGGTCACGCCGGGGACGTTTTCCGCGAGCTGGCGGATGTACGCCGTGCCGGATTCCTCCGTGTAGACGCCGTCCTTCACCAGAAGGGTGAGCAGCGTCACCACGTCGATCCCTTTTCCCTGAGAGAACAGATCTACCAGCGCGCTGAAGATCCTGCCGTGCTTTTCAATATAAAAGTCACCGCTGGTCACCAACTGCGTCACGTCGCCGATCCGCTCACTGTCCAGGATCATGGCGCCCAGAAGCGCCTGTTCGTTTTCCACGGAGTAGGGAAGCTGCATCCCCAACGTGGAGCCGACTTGCGCCACTACCTGCTGCTGCAGTTCCGTTTCCCGGAGGGATCCTCTCACTTCGTCAGCCACGTTATGCCTCCACAACGACTTTCAGCTTGGCGCTGATGCCGGCATACAATTTTACGGTCGCCGTATAGGTGCCGAAGTTTTTGACGCTTTCCATTTCGATCTTCCGCTTATCGATCTTTACGCCGTGTTCCGTTTCAAGCAGTTCGGAGATATGGGCGTTGGTCACGGAGCCGTAGATCTTGCCTTCCTCGGCACCCGCGGCTGCTTTTGCGTGGACGGTCATGCTTTCCAGCTTCGCTTTCAACGCTTCCGCTTCCTCCCGTTCCACCTTGTCCCGGTACGCTTTGGAGGAGATCTGGTTTTTCAGTTCGTTTTCCGCCTTGGCGTCCGCCTGCCCGGCAATGCCCTTGGGCAGAAGAAAGTTCCGGGCGTACCCGTCGGAGACCGTCACGATCTCACCGGTCTTGCCCAGTCCCTTAAAATCCTTTTTCAAAACAACTTTCATTGTCATTTCCTCCTTATTTTTCGTTCAAATATTGATCCACGACTTCTTTCAGCTGCACAAAGGCTTCTTTGATGTCGGTGTCTTTCATTTGGGCGCCCGCCATATCGAAGTGTCCGCCGCCGTTCAATCGCTCGGTGATCAGCTGCACGTTAACTTTGCCGCCGGAACGGGCGGAGATGTGGACGGTGTTCCCGATGCGGCACAGAACGAAGGACGCCAAAACCCCTTCCAGGGTCAGAAGCCTGTCTGCCGCCTTGGACGCGGCGATCTTATCCTCCGCCGTGGCGTCCGTATCCAAAAAGGAAAAGGCGATCACGTCCCGGTAAATGAAGGCGTTGGCTTCAAAGCGGACTTCCCGCTTGAAATCGTTCAAGTCGGAACGGAAGAGCATTTGCGCTTCCGCGGGATTTGCGCCGCAGCTTCTCAAGTACAGCGCGGCGGCGAAGGTGCGGGGGCCGGTATTGTTGGCAAACTGCTTGGTATCCAGGATCATACCGGCGAAGAGAAGCTCCGCTTCTTCCTTCAAAAGTTTTCCCTGGGGCAGCGCCAGCTCCAGCATTTCGCTCACCAGCTCGCTGGCGCTGGAGGCGTTGGGTTCTATATAGGTGATCACCGGCTTGTTGGTGAATTCAGCCGTCTGCCGGTGGTGATCCACGATGATCACGTCCTTGATGTTTTCGTAAAGCTCGGGAGCCTCAAACTGCATCACGTTGTTGACGTCCGTAATGATGAGCAGTGTGGAGGAGGTGATCAGATCCTGTGCCGATACGCCGTCGATAAACAGATCCCGGTATTCCGGCAGACCTTCCAGCTTCTTGAAAATGCCTTTCAGATTGGGGTCGCTCACGTTTACGACTACGTTTACACGGCTGCAGTACTCCATGGCAAAACGCGCCATACCCACGCAAGATCCGATCGAGTCGTGATCGGCAAAGCGATGCCCCATGATCAGAACGTTGGACGCGCCCCTGAGGGCGGAAACGATCCCCGCGGATACGATCCGGGAGCGGATCCGGTCGCGCTTCTGCACGGTTTTGGTGCGGCCGCCGTAATATTCCGTCGCGTTGCCCCGGCGTTTGATCACAGCCTGGTCGCCGCCCCGCTGGAGAGCCAGATCCAGCGCCTGGAAGGCGATGACTTCTTTTTCGCTCATACTTCCGTCGGTGGCGGCAATACCGATGGATACGGTGACGGGAATTTCAGAACTGTCCTTGGAAAGCTCCCGTACCTGATCCAGAATGTCAAATTTTTTCTCGGTGCATTCGTTGAGATGCTTCTCTTCCATCACCAGGATAAAGCGGTCGTTTTCCACTTCCCGCAGAATGGCGCCCATACTATTCGCCCATTCTTTCAACAAAATGGCAATCTTGGCGGTAACGGTGCGGTAGTTTGACTGAGAGATACCGGCGATCTCGGAATAACTGTCCACGGCGGCGTATGCCACCACCGGATTTTTGTTTGCCAGCTCCTCTTTCAGTTCTAATAGCCGGTCAATGGATTGCCAGACGGTGATCACGCACAATTTATCCCCGGTGTAGATGCGGTAGGGAAGAAGCTCAAACTGCTTGCCGCCGATCTTGCCGTTGATGGGGCGGGTGTGCAGGTCTTCCTCCGCTTCCTCCGTAAGGCGCCTCAGGGAGATCTTTGTTTCCGAGATCTCGTTGATGTTCCGGTCATACAAATTGTCCTGGGTGGGCAGGATCGTCTGAAAGGAGCGGTTGTACCACAAAATCTCGCCTTTTTCTCCCAGAATGAGGCAGGGCAGGGAAAAGTCCATAAGAAAGTCCAGCGTCACACCCCCCAGGATATTCAGCTGTTCTTCCCGTGCCGCCCGCCGCTTGTTGGAAAGCGTTCCGTAGATCCACAAAAGGGCGAGCTCCGCCAGAAGGGCGCCGATGGCGACGGGCAGAGGCAGAAAAGACGCCGTCAGAATGCTCAGCGCCCCCGCGCTGCCCAGCAGCGCCAGAGAAGACACCACCAAGATCAAAAAGGGCTTGAGCTTGGCAAATGCGCCGTATTTCCGTTTCATATCCGTCCCTTTCCCGCGTCTGCGTTAGTCTATTCATTTTATTATAGCACAAGCCTTTGTTCTTGTAAAGAAAAAACGGAGCCGATTTCCTCTCGATTTCGGGAGAATCGGCTCCGATGTTGCTTTATTCTTTTTCCAGGGCGGGATTCCACACAATGCCCGGCGTGGGAATGCGGGGTTTCTTATAAACCGCGAAATCCGGATCGCCCGCCGCCACCTCCCGGCAGAGGCGCACGCCGTCGTTTTTCTTTAAGGCGACGATCTGGGCGCCGAAGCTGGTGCGCGTGGCTTTTTCCGGGAAAACGCTGGTGCGGATCACCGCCGCCTTGCCGGCTTTGGTGCAGATGAGGATCTCCTTGATCTCACCCGGCTCCAGCGCAAACATGGCGGAAACGGGGGAGGCGGTGTTAAAGGCGTTGGCGAGCTTCTTCCGGGCGGATTTCGTTTCGTAAACACTCAGGGGGAAGACCACGCCTTTCCCGCTTTCAAAAACGATGGCGAGCCGTCCCTTGTACCCGTCGGAAGGGCAGGCGTAAACGACCTTTTCCTCTTTGTCCATTCCGAGTTTGGCTGGGATGTAATCGCCCATTTCCGAAGCCTTCGTTACGGTAAAATCGCCGAATTTGGCTTTATACACCTGCCCCCGGTCCGTAAAGAACAGGAACTCTTCCCGGGAACCGCACTCCCGATCGAAAACGACCCGGTCGTTTTCCTTGAGCTTGTGCTCCGCCGCGACCATCAGGGATTTCAGCGGGATGTTCTTGAAATACCCGTCCCGGGTGATGACCGCCTGCGCCCGGTATTCCGGCTCTTCTTCTATGGGCATTTCGGCGCTTTTCTCGAATTGATACTCGATCTTGGTCTTTCGCTCCTGCCCGTATTTCTTCTTGATGTCTTCCAGCTGCTTGGCAATGTATTTGTTCATTTTCCGCGGGCTGGCGATCAGAGCGTCCAGCTCCCGGATCTCTTTTTCCAGTCTTTCTTTTTCGCTCACCCGATCCAGGATGTATTCCCGATTCAAGTGGCGCAGCCGGATCTCGCAAATGTAGTTCGCCTGCGTCTCGTCGATGAAAAAGCCGTTCATCAAGTTGGGCACCACGTCTTTTTCACTTTCCGTTTTGCGGATGATGGCGATGGCTTTGTCGATGTCCACCAGGATCTTTTCCAGACCGTACAGCAAATGGAGTTTATCTTCTTTTTGAGATTTTTCGTGGAAGAATTCCCGCTTCAGGCATTCGCAGCGGAAGGCGTGCCACTCCGTCAGCATTTCCCGAACGCCCATCTGATGCGGGGAACCGGCGATGAGAACGTTGAAATTGCAGGGAAAACGGCATTCCAGATCCGTCGTTCGCAAAAGCTTTTTCATCACCTTGTCCGGATCGGAGCCGCGCTTCAAGTCGATCGTCAGCTTCAAGCCGTCCAGGTCGATCTCGTCCCGCACGTCGTTGATCTCCCGCAGTTTCCCTTCTTTGATCAGCTGAATGATCTTGTCAATGATCTGATCCACCGTGGTGTTATAAGGGATCTCGGTGATCACGATGCGGTTTTCCTTGGGGATGGTGTGCCAAACGGCGCGGAGGGTAAAGCCGCCCTTGCCCGTTTCATAGATCTGCCGGATCTCCTCCGGGTCGTAGAGCAGGGTACCGCCGGTGGAGAAATCCGGCGCTTTCAGGATCTTGTACAGATCCGCTTCTTCATCCTCCATCAGAGCGATGGCGGCGTCGCAGGTCTCGTTGAGGTTGAAGGAACAGATGGAGCTGGCAAGTCCCACGGCGATGCCCGTGTTGGGACATACCATAACGTTGGGGAAGGAAGTGGGCAAAAGAGTCGGCTCCTTCATGGTGGCGTCGTAGTTGTCGATCATGTCCACCGCGTCTTTGTCGATACCGCCGAACAGCTCCGCGCAGATGGGCGCCAGCTTTACTTCCGTGTATCGGGACGCCGCGTACGCCATTTTGGAATACTGCTTGCCGAAGGTGCCCTTGGAGTCCACAAAGGGATGCAGCAGGGCTTCGTTGCCCCGGGTGAGGCGCACCATGGTCTCATAGATGGCGGCGTCACCGTGGGGATTCAGCCGCATCGTCTGCCCGACCACGTTGGCGCTCTTGGTGCGCGCGCCGGTGAGCAGACCCATTTTATACATGGTGTAAAGGAGTTTTCGATGACTGGGCTTCATGCCGTCGATCTCCGGGATAGCGCGGGAGATGATGGAACTCATCGCATAGGGCATGTAGTTTTCCCGCAGGGTATCGGTGATGAGCTGATCCTGGATGACGGCGGGTTTCGTCGTCTTTTCCTTCGCTGCAGCTTTTCTTGCCATGTTTTGACCTTCCTTGTCTCTTATTCTTCGCCCGCGTCCGCGCGCTTTTCGGTGCGGTATTTTGCCAGGGCGCCCCGGGTCTTTTCATCGCAGATCACCTCGGCGTAAACGCCGTCGGCGCCGTACAGGACTTTTTTGACGTTGCAGGTTTTGTAGAGAGGGGAGAGCAGTCCCGCTTCGTTGTGGGGAAACAGGAAAGCGACCTCTTTCTTTTGCTCGGACAGGATCTGCTCCACCCGTTCCGTCAGCTCGGCGAGCCCGGCCTTTTGGGAAGCGGAAATGCAGACCGCGTCCCGTCCCTCCGGAAGAGCGTCCCGGTTGAAGCGGCTCTCCGGCAGATCCGTTTTATTCAGCACATACAAAAACGGGGCGGGCGTCATATCGTTTTTCTCAAACAGGGAATACAGGATGGACTCCGTGACCCGGAGCTTTTGCAGGAATTTGGCGTCGGAAGCGTCCAGCACCAAAAGGATGAGATCGCTGTAGACCACCTCGTCCAGGGTGGAACGGAACGCTTCCACCAGGTGGTGAGGCAAACGGTTGATAAAGCCTACCGTATCCGTCAGAAGCACTTCCCCCGCCTGCGGCAGTTTCCACCGCCGCGTTACGGGATCCAGGGTGGCAAACAGCTTGTCCTCCGCCAAAACGCTCTCGTCGCATAAAGCGTTGAGAAGGGTGGACTTTCCCGCGTTGGTATAGCCCGCCAGGGAGATCCGGAAAACGCCGCTTTTTTCCCGGCTCTTCCGCATCGTTTTTCGTTTCTTGGAAAGCTCCGCAAGCTCCCTTTCCAGAGAATGGATCTTTTCCTTGGCACGGCGCCGGTCGATCTCCAGCTTGGATTCACCGGGACCCCGGGTGCCGATCCCGCCGCCCAGGCGGGAAAGGTCTTTCCCTTGCCCCGTCAGACGGGGCAGGGTGTATTTCATATTGGCAATGGCGACCTGCAGAATGCCCTCCGCGGATCTGGCGCGTCCGGCAAAAATATCCAAAATCAGCATGGTACGGTCGATGACCCGCACCCCGTCCAGAGCGTCTTCGATGTTCCGGATCTGAGAAGGCGTCAGTTCACAATCGAACACCACAAGATCGATGCGAACGCTCCGGCAAACCTGCGCCAGCTCGGCGAGCTTGCCCCTCCCGATACAGGTGGCGTGATCCGGTGCCTGCCGGCTCTGGATCATCCTGCCGAAAGAGATGCCCCCGGCGGTGTTCAAAAGCTCTTCCAACTCGTTCAGGGAAGAGACGGGATCCATTTCGTCCCCGTCGTCCATGGCGACGCTGACCAGGATCGCCCGCTCCGGGATCTCCTCTCCGGGCAGACCGGCGGAAGCCTTTTCGCCGGCGGCGGGCCGGGTATCCAGTTGATCAGTCAAACGGTTTTCCTTTCTTTTTTTACAAAAGAACAAGCGGCTACACCGTGGTGCCGCCGCTTGACGCCTTTCACTTCGCTTTCGTTATCTGCCGAACTTCTTATTGAACTTGTCAACGCGACCGCCGGCATCGACAAACTTCTGCTTGCCGGTGTAGAACGGGTGGCACTTCGCACAGATATCAACGTGAATATTCTCTTTGGTGGAGCGGGTGGGATACTCCGCGCCACAGGCGCAAACGATCACGGTATCTTTGTAAGCGGGATGAAGTCCTTCTTTCATTTCATTCACCTTTTCTCTTGTATATTGCCATTGAAACAGGGCCGGAAAACAGGCCCCTCTCAACGCGATTGCACTATATGGTAACACAGCGAAAGCGAAAAATCAAGAGGAAAATGATTTTTTTTCAATTTTTTTGTTCCGTCCCGCCGGCAAGGGCTTCCAAAACGCCCCGGGATAAAACGTATCCCAGCTTGTTTTGGTACGTTTCATCCGAGAGAAGAGCCGCCTCGTCCCGGTTGGAAAGAAAGCCGCACTCCACCAAAACAGCCGTGTTCTCGATCCGATCCAGAACAAAGATGGAACTGCCCGCCGCTTTGACCTCCCGGCGGTTGTCCGGCTGTAGATGCTCTCTGACCAGATTTTGCAGCGTTTGAGCCAGGACCCGTCCGCCCGTGTTGTCCCGGGCGTAAAACACCTGAAGACCGCTGTACTGCTCCTGGGGCAGGGTATTCATATGGATGCTGACGAAAAGGGCGTCTGGATTGGCTTGGGCGATCCCGACCCGTCCCATCAGATCTCCCTGCTTTTTGGTAGAACTGTCCGGATAAGTGAGCATCACGTCGTCCGTGCGCGTGTACAGGACTCGCACGCCCGCTTCTTCCAGGAACGCGCCGAGGGCTTTTGCCACCCGCAGATTGAGATCCTTTTCCGCTGTTCCGGAAGGGGACAGCGCCCCCGGATCCGCACCCCCGTGCCCGGGATCGATGATCACCTGCGGCGGCAAAGGGATCGCGCTGACCTGCCCGGCAGCGGAACGACTGTCCAGGCGGGCGAAAGCACCGTGCAAAACAAGGATCAGAGCCGCAAGCGCCGCGATCAAAAGTAAAAACCGCATCAGAAAAGAGAACGTTTCTTTTCCGCTCATTTCCATCACCCCGGTGCCATCCTACGCGGCGGAACGGGTGATTATGACGGTCGCGTCAGTTTTCCCCGCCGCTTTCCCGCTTTGCTTTTTTCTGTTTGCCGTCGCTTTTAAAGCGATACCAGCCGAAAGCGTAGCCCAGCGTACCGGCGATCCAGCCCGGCAGGAAAGCGGCGGGGAAGAGCAGCGCCCGGGCGTTGATACTCTCGGATGCCGCTTCTTTTACGGGGCAAAGCCAACTGTATATGCCCTGATACACGCCCTGCTGCAGCAGGTTGTTGAGCAGATACGGCGCGTAGGATGCGCTGTAACTGCCGTCCGCCCGGCAGGGGGGCTGAACGGCGCCCCAAAGAGACAGGACGATCATGGGGATAAATCCCGCCAGGATGGGGAGCGCGCCGATCCACGGGCTGCTCTTGATCTTGTGTCCCAGCGCGTATTCGCACTCCTTGGAGCCGGCTTGCATACTTTGGGAAAAGAAAATGTAAAGATAAAAAGCGATCACCATCACCTGACCGATGACGATCAGAGCCGTGTTGCTTTGGGTAGCGGTATACATCATGATCCCGAAGAAGCTCATAACCAGCTGATAAAGAAAGGTCTTCAGTATCAGAGAGCGGGAGCGTGCCGTCTGCGCCATAATGATTCCTCCGAAAAGAACGTTTAATTGGATACCGCTATTGTATACCCGCCGCTGTTCGGGCGCAAGAGCAAATTGTAAAAAAACGGTTGAAACGCTTTGTTTTTCCGCCGATTATTTCCGAAAAAACATTGACAAGAAAGGCGTCCCATGGTATACTGACTCTGGATATTGGGTGCATTGTGCCCATCGCATTTCCGAGTTTTGATCTCATCCAAGGAGCGAAACATGAAAAAGATCCTTTGCATTCTTTTGACCGTGATCATGGTCGCGTCTTTGTTTGCGGTGCCCGCGAACGCCAGGGGGTATACCCTTTCCGTTCCCAAAACCGTCAACGCCCACAACCTCAACTCCTACGGCTTGAAGACGCTGAACGTGTATGAAACGGCGACGGAGCCTACCATTGACGGCAGGATCGGGGAAGGGGAATATCCCGGACCCAACGGCGGTATGGCGGACAGCGTGTCCGTCGCCGGCGCTTCCAACGACGGCTATTACAATCACGGGCTGTGGATGTCCAGCCATTCCGCCGGCAACCAGAACGGGTATTCCGGCAACCTGGACTTTACCGGCTACACGTCCCCCAACGACGTGCCGCACGCGGTGGAGACCTATTTGACCTATGACAGCTCCTATCTGTACTTTGCCATCGTGTACCGCCACATTCCCGCGCAGTTCGCGGCGAAGGTGAGCGGCAGGAACGCCAGCCTTGTTTTTGACACCCGCGCCGGTTTTATGCAGAGCAGCAATCCGGTGGAGGCGCACAGCTCCGTTGCCATGAACCGCTTCAACGTCACCGCTTCCTCCGCTCTGTCCGCTTCCAACAACGCGGGGGATAAGGGAGCGGCTGTGAATACCGCTTATGTGTACAACGCGTCTGCTTCCACCAAATTCGGCAGGCAGATCCGGCAGATCCTGAACGGGAAGGATACCACCCACTACATCAGCTATTACGTGGATCCCCAAGGGACCGCCTGGGGCAGCACCGCCGGGACTTCCGACGCTTATAAGAGGGTGGAGAATACCTGCTATCACATCGACGTGCTGGACGATTCCTTTGTAGATGAAAAGGGCGTTACCCGCGCCTATTGGGACTTGACCTTTGAAGGCCGTCAGCCTTTGGGCGACATTCTCCGTATCAGCGACGTGGAGTATGAAGACGGCACGCCCATCGATTATATGCCCGAATGGGGCACCTGGGGCACCTGCCTCCGGTACTACTCCTCCGCCCGGGTGAAGAGCACGGCGCCCAACGGCACGGAAGTGGTCCTGGCGTACGACGAAGCCATCATGGCGCAAACGATGCTTCCCGCTTCCGGGATGGCTTACACCGGCGTGAACAGCCGCGTGGGCAAATACGAGTTCCACAACACGGTACAGTCCGCGTTTGCCTCCGCGTCCGGCACTTCCGTGACGTCCGGCTTCTCTTATCTGGCAAACCCCGTTCACTTTCTCGGCTTTTACGACGACGGCGGTTTTGATATGGACGCGTTCTACGGCAGCGGGACCGGCAGCGCCGTTTCCATCGCCACTTCCACCACGCGCGCTACCCGCCGTAAAAATCCCGCTTTGCAGGAGTTTGACGGTTCCGTTTCCCGCGTGATCGGGGTTGCTTCCCGTGCTTCCACCAACACCGGTGATCACGCCGGTCTCACCATTGCCCTGACGGTTGTTATGGTCGTCTGTGCCGGCGGCGCTGTGGCGGCGATCCTCCTGGGCAAAAAACGGAAGTCCAACCGGTAACACAAGAATAAAAGACAGAGAAAAGCGGTTCGCGCTACGGACCGCTTTTTCTGCGGAAAGGGGTCGATATTTGCCGAATGAGAAAGCACGTCGTAACGTCTTTTTTGATCTTCGTTCTTTTGGTGAGCATGGTCTTTTCCGGTGTACAGGCGCACGCTGCGTCGATCTCTTCCCGGGACCTTTCCGCTTTGGGCGTCTATGCCGTTCAGGCGGGCAGAGCGAAGAGCGCGCCGTCTGTCGACGGGGTCGTTTCCGCAGGAGAATACCCTTATCTGCGCACCGTCTCCGCCGGGGACGGGTTGCATCTTGCCAACGAAATTACCGGGGAAGAGCTGACGGATCACGTGAAAGAGCATTTCTCCTTTGATTTCAATAGCACCCGCTTGTCTTACGGCGTAACTTTTGACGATGCGAAAGCATATTGCTTTATGCGTGTTTTTGCCGTGGACACCGTTTTGACGGAAGCTTATCACGCGGGCTTCGGTAACGCCGTCGCCGCGGTCTTTTCTCTGGGGCTGGCGCAGGACGAGGATCTTGTTTTGTATACGTCCGCCTGGGAGAACACCGCCTTTATCCGAAACGGCAGCTGCGTTGCCGTCACCGGTCAGATCGGTCGGGCGGGGTCGTACTTTGAAAGGTATTATTGCTCCTGGCGCCCGGTGAATACGCCCGGTTTTACCGATGGCGACGGCTTTCTGTGGGACGGGAACGGATACAAACAGTACACCGGCGTCACGCAAAGAGAAAGGGACGGCGGCAGGGAATTGACGGTGGAATGCGCCATTCCGCTCTCGGAGCTTTTGCTTACCGTTCCCGCCGATCAGCGTGAGGCGGTGGCGAAGGCTCTGAAAGACGGAACGGGACCCGTATACGGTTGCTTTTCCGCCGGGATCATTCTGCCCGGCGGTGGAAACCTTGACACCGCCATTCTCGGTACGTACCGGGGATCAAGAGATCTGGACGCGGGAGGAAACCTGCCTCCTTTGCTGCCGGCGCCGCTCTATTGGACAAGCACGCCGCCCGCCGCTTCCGTCACACTGCCGAAGGCTGCCCCGGAAGGAGAGAGCGGCTCGGATCCCGCCCCGCAGCCCGGCGCGGAGAGCGCGCCCGGCGCAACAGAGTCGGGAGCATCCTTCGGCTTGCTGCCGTTCTCGGATCCGGGCGCAGCAGACGGGGCTGAGGAAACGGACGGTGACGGCGCTTTGGACGACGGAGATTTGGAAGGACTCGTGCCGTCGGACGAGGGCTCGGAACAGGTGAAATACGGAGAGACAAAATCTGAGTTATCTCCCTGGCTCGGCTTGATATCCAGCATTTTTCTTACCGTGGGCACAATTTTTGTTTTTCTTACCATCCGCGCTATGGACAAGCGGGATCAACATATCCGGGAAGCGGAAGAAAAGAAAGTGGCTGATCGAAGAAGCAAACGAAAGGAGCAAGAGGGTCTGCAGCGGGACAGAAGCAGATCCCGCCCCCGCAGAAGACGGTAAAAATCGACTTGGTTTCTTGCTTTTTCCACACATTTTTTCTTGACATACCATAGATGAAATGGTATAATTCTTTAAGAACTATGGGAAGTTTTGTCCTATAAGGAGTTTGCATTATGAAGAAGATCGTGAGTTTTCTCGTCGCGCTGACGCTGCTCGCCTCCGGGGCGTGCCTTTCCGTGTATGCGGATATGGTGGACGGGACCTCTTCCGCTTTCATTCAGAATACTACCGACGCCCGGGATCTCCAGGCGTACGGTTTGCATACCTTCGCTTCGTTTAAAGCGGCGACCACGCCCTCCGTGGATGGCGCCGTCAATACCGGGGAGTATCCCGGCGTTTCCGACGTGGCGAAACCGGGCGACGGTCTGTGGCTCACCGGCAACGACGGTTCCGCTGACAACGCCGGCAAGGTGGACGGACTGGACGAGGTGGTTCTGGAGACGTATCTGGCGTATGACGACACTTACGCTTACATCGCCGAAAAGGTAACGTCTTCCGTTCCTCTTCCTTCCACGGTCTCCGCTTGGGTCCGGTACGGACTCAATCAGTCCAAGCTGATCCCGGAAGCCTACTCCCACGCGGAGAATAAGTATAAGATCACCTCCTCCAACGTGATCTCCATTGACTCCAGTAACGCCAACGCCAAGTCCCGCACGTATCTGAACGGATTGGGAAATCTTTCCAGAGAGAACATGAAATATTTCGACGGCACCACCGAATGGAAGGCCTCTACCTATAAGTCTGCCGAAAACGCCGCTTTCACTCGGGACGGGGACACGTTCATTTTTGAATACCGTCTCCCTCTTGCCGACATCGCGTATTCCGCTTTCGGTGAGTTCAGCCAGGCAAAGACGGCGGAATTGATCGCGTCCGGTCAGTTCTTCGGGTCTTACAGCTTCTCCTTTACCATCGGCGGATCCAATTATTATCTTTCCACCGCCATCCCCGGCAACGCCAAAGCGGACGCGTTCTCCGGCGATGATTCCAAGACCTGGACCGAGGCTCTGCAAGAGTATTATACCGACGCCGACGGCAACAATTTTGAGCAGAAGTACCTGCCTTCCCCCGTTTGGCATTTTCCCACCAGTGATCCTTCTTCCGCGGTGATCCCCGCAGGAAGCAGCTTCCGGAACGGCGGCAGCGGTATCTACGGCTTCGATAACGTGCCCTCCGTTTTCCGCATGGTCAACAGCGAAGGGCAGTACAAAAAGGGCGATTACAACAGGTATTACACCTTTACGCTTTTGGCGGCGGGTACGGAAAATACGGATCCTTACGTGGGCGACACCCGCACCATCCCCGTCACCTATCGCGTGCGGAGCGGATACAATACCAAGCTTCAAGGCACCTTTGCCAATTTCAACGAAGGCAGCTTTGACGCCTCTAAGCTTCCCTCCGGCCTTTACACGCTGGTCGTTACCTTTACAACGCAGGAGTGGGATGGAACGCAGTGGGTCGATACCGGCGTGACCCGCAATTTTGCCCGGAATATCACCATTGCCGGCTCTGCCCGCGCCGCTTCCGCGTCCTCTCAGACGGGGGACGCCGTGATCTTCATCATTTCCGGTATCCTTGTCGCCGCCGCCGCGGTGACCGGAGCCGTCCTCCTTTCCAAGAAGCGGAGAAAGATTTCCTTTTGACCGATGAACACTGCATCTTTTTGATGCAGTGTTTTTCATAAGGGTTGCCCGGCTCATGCACCGGGTGCCTGACGGTAGCCTTACAAAATCAAAGGAGCAAAACTATGGAAAACGTAACCGTATTTGACCATCCCCTGATCCATCATAAAATGGCGATCCTGCGCGATAAAAACACCAGCTCGAAGCAGTTCCGTGAGTTGGTGGGCGAAATCGCGACCTTGATGGCGTACGAAGCTTTGCGCGATCTGCCTTTGAAGGACGTGGAGATCGAGACGCCCATTGCCAAATGCACCGCTAAGATGATTTCGGGCAAGAAGCTTGCGATCGTTCCCATCCTCCGCGCCGGACTCGGTATGGTGGACGGGCTTCTCACGCTGGTGCCCTCCGCAAGAGTCGGTCATATCGGTTTGTATCGGGATCACGAGACGCTGGAACCCCATGAATACTACTGCAAACTGCCGGAGGACGTGGATAAGCGGGAAGTCATTCTGCTGGATCCCATGTGCGCCACCGGCGGCTCCGCTTCCGCGGCGATCGAGTTCATCAAAAAGCGCGGCTGTAAGAACATTAAATTTATGTGCATCATCGCCGCCCCCGTCGGTCTGGAGCGCGTTCAGAAGGATCATCCCGACATCAAGGTCTACTGTGCCTGCGTGGATGAAAAACTCAATGAGATCGGTTATATCGTTCCCGGTCTGGGCGACGCCGGCGACCGCATCTTCGGTACCAAGTAATAAAGAAACAAAAAAGAAGCGCGGAAAGAATTTCTTTCCGCGCTTCTTTTTTTTGTAAAGCTTTCCGTTAAGAATGCATGTGAACGTCCATTTGGGGATAGGGAACTTCGATGTCCAGCTTTTCAAAAGCCAGTTTGACCTTTTCCAGAAGGTCGAAGCGAACGTCCCAATAGTTTTCTTTTTTCGTCCAGGCACGCAGGGTGATGATCAGGGAAGAAGCGTCGCGATCCGTCATTCTCGCAAAAGGCGCCGGATCCTTCAGCACCATTTTGTTTTGATCCGCCACCAGGAGAAGGATCTTTTTGACCCGGTCGACGTCCGCGTTTGCGCTGACGTTGAAGTCCAGATCCACCCGTCTGTTTTCCTCGGAGGAGAAATTGACCACCGTGGCGTTGGAAAGTGATCCGTTGGGCATCACCACATCCCGGTTGTCTACCGTGGTGAGGACGGTGTACAGGATGGAGATGCTCTTGACGGTGCCGCTCTTGTCGCCAACTTCAATGTAATCGCCCACCCGGAAGGGATGGCAAAGCAGGATGAGGATGCCGCCGGCAAAGTTTGCAAGACTTCCCTGAAGAGCCAGACCGATGGCAACGCCGCAGGAGCCGAGCAGGGTCACGATACCGGTCATGTTCACACCCAGCGTGGCAATGGCGGTCATAATGAGGATCACTTTGAGAATAAAACTAATGGTGGAGATGAGGAAGCTCCGGGCGGTTGCTTCCATCTTTCCGAAGAGTTTTCCCTTGCGGAACAGCCTTTCCGCAAATTTGATCAGGTACCATCCGATCACGATGATCGCCAGCGCGCCCAAAAGGCGCAGTCCGCCGCTCACCAGGTGCGGCATCAGATTTTTCAAGAATTCCGTCATGTTTTCATTCCTTTCTTTCAGTTCAGGTGATAACTCTTTTCATAGGGTGCCAATTCCTCCGGGGAAGCGCTTTCCACAAAGGCGCGGGCGGCGCGGCCCGCTCTTTGAAACAGCGGCATTGTCAGGATCTCCGGGTCCCAAAGTCCGTCAAATCCCGTCTGCCGGGTACCGAAGAAGGCGCCCGGTCCCCGGTGTTCCAGATCGAAATTTGCCAGCTCAAATCCGTCTTGACAGGAGCAGAGCTTTTGCAAGCGTTCCCGGACGGTCTTGGAGGAAGCGGAGGAAACCAGGATGCAGGTGGAAGCGATCTTGCCCCGACCCACTCTGCCCCGGAGCTGGTGCAGTTGAGATAAACCGAAGCGCTCCGCGTTCACGATCACCATCGTCGTGGCGTTGGGGACGTCCACGCCCACTTCGATCACGGTGGTGGAAACCAGGATTTTCGTTTCGCCCGCCTTAAAGCGCGCCATGATCTCGTCTTTTTCCGCGGGCTTCATTTTTCCGTGAAGCAGGGCAGAAGAAACGTGCGGCAGATGCTTTTGAACGGCTTCCCATTCCTCCTTGGCGGATTGGAGGGGACTTGTGTCTTCTTCATCTTCGATCAAAGGACAGACCACGTAAGCCTGTTCCCCCGCCTCCACCTTTTCCCGGAGAAAGTTGTAGATCCGCTCTTTTTTGTCCTCCCCCACGTAGAAGGTTTGAATGGGGATCCTGCCCGGCGGCATTTCATCCAGCACGCTGATGCGGCTTCCGGCGTAGAGAAACATGGCAAGTGTGCGGGGAATGGGCGTTGCGCTCATCACGAGGGAGTGAAAGGCGCCGCCCTTTTCGTTCAGCCGGTCGCGCTGCCGAACGCCGAAGCGATGCTGCTCGTCGATCACCGTTAAAGCCACGTTTTCGCACAGGGCGCTGTCCTCGAACAACGCGTGCGTACCCACCAGAATATAGGGCTCTTTCCGGGTGGTCTTCTCATAGAGCGCCTCTCGCTCCTTTTTGGTGGTGGAACCGGTGAGCAGATACAGGGGAAGCCCCGTTCCCTCAAACAATCGGGAAAGCCCCGCATAGTGCTGACGCGCCAGGATCTCGGTGGGCGCCATGATCAGTGTGCTTTTCCCGTTTACCCCGCAAAGGAAAGCCGCGGCGGCGGCAACAACGGTTTTTCCGCTGCCTACGTCTCCCTGCAAAAGCCGGTTCATAGGGGGAACTTCCTCTTTGCCGCACATATCATCCCAGATCTCGCCGATGACCTTTTCCTGCGCGCCGGTCAAGCGGTAGGGAAGGCGAGAGGTAAAGGACGCAAGCTTCGGCGCAGTCATACCGGGCACTTTTATATCCACGGTTTGCCGGTTGAACAGAGCCGCCTGAACGGAAAACCGGAACAGCCGATCAAAAGCCAGGCGCTCCCGCGCTTTTTCCAGCGCCGCCAAACTTTCCGGCCGGTGCATACTGTAAAGGGCGTGCGCCAGGTTGGGCAGGTCTTCCGCCGCACGCACCCGTTCCGGAAGCGGATCGGCGATCTGAGGCAGACACGGCAGCAGGGCGGCGTCGATCCATTTGGACAGGGCTTTGCCGGATAGCCCCGGAAGCGGCGCGTATACCGGTAAAAGGGCGTCCGGGTCAGGTCTTTCCGTCTGCCGCTCCGGTGAAAAGAGATACAGTTTTCCTTTTTTCTCCCGCAGAGCGCCGAAGAAGAAAAAAACGTCCCCTTTCCGGATCTGTCCCTTTAAGTAGGGCTGATGGAAGTACAGTACGGTCACACGCGTTCCGGCGTCGTCTTGGGCGGTGAATTTGAAAGCCCGCCTGCCGCCCGGATAGAAGGAAACCGTCGGCTCCGCGGCAACGGTCAATTCATAGCAGGCTTCTATGCCCACCCGTTCCGGATCAAGGGGAAAGACCGTTCCGCTCCGCCAGCTTCTCGGTAAGGTAAAGATCAGATCGGAAAGGGTCGCGATCCCGGCTTTTTTCAGCGTGTCCCTGCGGGCGTCGCCGACGCCTTTCAGTACTTCAACGCCGTCATTTGGTTTCATACGGCAAGGATATTCGCCGAGCCCTCGCAAAGAGAGACGATCTCCCGGGACGCGGTGGACAGAATAAACTGTCCGCAGCACTCCGAAAGGATGCCGATCAGTCGGCGGATCTCCTCAACGCCGCAAGCGGAAAAGGGATCGTCAAAAATCATCGGCAGATCGTTTTTATTGAGCAGCTCGGCAAGCCCCAGGCGAAACGCGAACAGGCCGGTTTCCGTCAGCTGCCCGCCTCCCAGGGAAAGGACCGGCAAAACCGAGTCGTGATCTTTGTAACACAGTTCAAAATGATCGTCGAACAGGAAGGATTCGCCGTCTTTCAAAAGGAAAGACAGACGGCGGTTGATCCCGAGGGTGAGCGCCTCTTTCAAACCGGATTCGAAGCGGCGTTTGTTAGCGGCAGCCAAAGCCAGATCCATCTTTGCCACCTCGTACAAATGCTGCTCCTGCCGGACGGCGTCCGCCAGGGCGGCTTCCTTTTCCGAAAGCTCGTCCGTATCACGGATCTCCTCCCGAAGTCGGGTCAGCTCCTGCTCCACGGTGTCCCGGCGCTGGATCAGCGCCGCCGTTTGTTTCGTCAAGAACGTCAGCTCTTTCTCAAGCGCGTCGAATTCCGGGCTGACTTCCAGGGATTCCCGCCCCACGTCTTTGGAAAGGCGGGTCAGGTATTCCGACCAGTCGTCCCGGATGCGGTCTTCCAGGTCGAATACGTTTTCGTTGGAAGCGACGATCTCGTCGCACGCCGCCAAAAGGTCTTCCTCTTGTTCGTGACCCAGCGCATGGAGCTTGCGGTCAATGCGCGCGCGGACTTCATCGGCGACTTGCTGTTTTTCAGCGCATTTTCTCTCGGCGACGGCAAGGGCGTCCCGGTACATTTGAGAGGTTTTCGCGTGGGCGTCGATCTTTTCCCGGAAGGAAAGAAAGTCGTCCAGATCCGACCGTCCGTTTTCCTCCAGGATACGGCGGATGGCAAGGGTGTTGAGCCGCCCCGCCGCAAAAAGAGCGGCGCCTGAAAGGGCGAGGGCGCCGACGACGGCAAGACTCTGCGCCCAGCTGAAGTTCAGGAAAAACAGCACGGCGCCCAAAATGACGCCCAGGGCGATGAGTACGACACTGATCACTTGTACGATCGTCCGCTTTTTCTTTTCACGGCGGATGCGCTCCCATTGGGCGTCATAGTGCTCCGCGCTTTCCCGCCCGGTGAACAGAGATTCGTGATATTCCAGCGTTTCCTGGGCGGTGGAAAGGTTGTTCCGCGCTTCGCCCAATTCCGTCAGTGCCAGGCTGAACCGGTTATAATCCCGTTTCAATTCGTCCGTTTCCGCGCGGTTCAGGATGCCGACCTTGTTGGATAATTCGTACTTGATCTCCCGCAGTTTTTTTTCTTTCTCCTGGATCTCCCGCTTGAATTCCGCGGCGTTCTCCTTGTTGCGGCTGAGATTCAGATCGTCTTCATAATTTGCCATGTCCGCTTTGATGAGGACGCATCTCTTTTCGTTTTCATCCAGACGTGTGCTGATCTCGCTCAGAACGGCTTCATTATGATGGATCTGTTCGATTTGAGCGGGGCGCTGACGAAGGGCTTCCCGCAGCTTCTCCAGCTCTTGATCCTTGCGATCCAGCGTGCCGGTGCCCTCCTCGTTGGAAAAACTCTCCGCTTTCGTTTTCAAGCTGAGGTAATCCCGATAGATGTTTTCGGTTTCCGGACGAAAAGAGGCGATCTGATCCAAAATGGAAATATCCGGGCGGAACACCGGCGCTTCATAGCGCGCTTGCCGAAAGTATGCGATCACGTCGAAGGCGGCTTGATCCAACCCGGTAAGATATTGCCCGGGGGTCAGATCCGTGACAACGTCTTCCTTGGTCACGGCGTTGGTAAAGGAAAGGGACTCTCGGTCCTCTTCCAGACTGCGTTGAATGCGGTACAGCTCCTCCCCGCGACGGAAAAGAAGCGTGCCCAGGGCGTCCTCCGTGGCTCCCACGGGGAAGGAAACGGCTTCGGCGCCGTACAGGGCAAAACGAATGAATTCGCAGATGCTGGTTTTGCCGCTGCGATATTCACCGAATAAGACGTTGGCGCCCTCGCCTGGCTCCAACACCAGATCTCTTATTTTTTTAAATCGACATATCTCGATCCGCTCAATGGCGTATCTCGCTTCTTTCATGCCGCGTACCTACCCAAAATGATATTCACCTTATATTATAAGGTGAAAAGGGAGTCAAGTCAATTCTTTTTTGTCATCCCGCCATCTTTTCTGCCGGAACGGGAAAGAGGAGCAGTCCGAAGACTGCTCCTCATCGTCACGGTCCCAAAAGCTCGGAAACGGTGACGAACTGGTATCCCTCTTCCTTCAGGCGCGGAAGCAGGATCCGCAGGGCGTCCGGCGTGGAGAGCCGCTTGTCTCCCAGGTCGTGAAAGAGAATGATCTCACCCGCCGCCGCGCCGTTTTCCACCTGGCGAATGATCTTCTGAGCGGATACCATGGTCCAGTCTCTGGTGTCCACCGACCACAGCACGCAGGTGTAACCCATTCCTTCCACTTGAGAGATCGTCTCCGTGGAGAAATATCCGCCCGGCGGGCGAAAGACCACCGGCTTTTCGCCGCAGATCTCGGTGAGGATCTCCTCGGTTTTCCCCACTTCCTCCCTGATCTCATCGGCGCTCATTTTGGTCAGATACCGATGGGACCAGGTGTGATTGCCGATCTCATGCCCGGCGTCGTGGATCTCCCGGATGCGATCCGGATGCGCCCGGGCGTTCTCCCCGATGACAAAGAAAGTGGCTTTGGCGTCGTTCTCCGCCAGGATCTGCAGGATCTCCCGGGTCTTTTCTTCACTGGGCCCGTCGTCAAAGGTGATGGCGATCCGGCGTTCTTCCGTGGATGCCCGGCGCACCGGCTCCCCGTGAACGACCATCCCGCCGCCCGCCAGGGACATCGCCGTCAGCGTCAGGAGAAATCGGGAGGCAAAATGCTTTAAGCGTCCCATAATTCCTCCAGTGTCCCGAAGCGGTAGCCCGCTTCCTTCATATCGGTGATGAATTGTCCCAGGATCGCCGCGTTGGTAGCGCTGGTGGGATGGAGCAATATCACGGCGCCGTTGTGGACGCGGCTCTCCAGTTTCTGAAGCGCCGCGTCGGGCGCGGGCTGTTTGTCGTTGTCCCAATCCGCGTATGCCAGCGACCAGAATACCGTTTTGTACCCCGATTCGGCGACCGTCTGCAGAGAAGCGTCGTCATAAGCGCCCTCCGGCGGACGGAAGAAAGGAGCCATCGTCTCGCCGGTGAGCGTTTTGTATTCCTCCGCCACGCCGTTAAGCTCCAGCGCGATCTCGTCCTTGGTCAGCGTGTTGATCGGCGGGTGGGTGGAGGTGTGGTTGCAGATCAGATTCCCGTTTGCTTTTAACCGCAAGACAAGTTCCGGTTCCGCTTTCACAAAATGCTGCAAAACAAAGAAAGCGCCGGTGACGTCGTTTTCCGCCAGCACGTCGGCGATCTTTGCCACGTTCCCGTTTTCATACCCCGCGTCAAAGGTCAGATACAGCACCTTTTCGTCCTTGCCGATCCCCTTTGCCACGGTTTCGTCAACAGGGGGAAGTCCGGGTCGTTCGTTTTGACCCTTGGATGAAAAATACCAGTTTTTCCGCTCCGCCGCCCGGGCTGTACCGGAGAACAGCAAAAGGGCGCAGAGGGAAATAGAAAGAAGTTTTTTGATTGTTTTCATGATTTTTCCGATTGTTTCGCCTCCTTTCTCTGTTATTTTTGCGTTTCCGGGAAAAAATATGACCGGCAAGTTCTGTCTTGCCGGTCAAAAAAATGAAAAACAAATCAGAGGGCGAGCATGGCTTCCCGGATCTTTTTAAAGTCCAGAAGCATTTCCTCTTTTTTGCGTGGATCCCGGAGCAGCGCCGCCGGGTGGTACACAGCCATGATCTTCACGCCGCCGTTTTCAAACCATTGTCCGTGCTGTTTGGTAATGCGGAAATCGGGTGAAATAATGCGCATGGCGCTGATGCGGCCTAGGCACACGATGATTTTCGGTTGGAGGATCGCCAGCTGCTCCCTGAGATAGGGGATGCACGCCTCTTCCTCTGCCGGCAGAGGATCCCGGTTGTGAGGCGGACGGCATTTTAAGATGTTGGCGATATAGTAGTCGTCTTCTCCGATCTCGGCATACGCCAGGTATCGATCCAGCAGTTTGCCCGCCGCCCCCACAAAGGGCAGACCGGTCTTATCCTCATTTTCCCCCGGGGCTTCTCCGATGAACAGCAGGGAAGCGTTTTCACTTCCTCTTCCGAAGACCACGTTGGTCCTGGTCTGACACAACGCGCACTTTTCGCACGCTGCGCACGTTTTTGCCAGCGCGTCAAGCGCTTGAGTTTTTTCCATACGCTCTCCTTAAATGATCCGTTTGCACCGCTCCTTCAGCATTCCGTCGCGAACGATACAGGGTGCGGCAAATTCAATCAGCACCGACCTTGCTTCCGCCGGAAAATGAGCCAGATAAAAGCCTTTTCCGTCCAGGCGGCGGTACAGGGCGGCGCCCATTTTTTTCACCAGTGGAAAGACGGCGAGCATTTCATCCGTTCCGGATAAAAAGAATCCGTTTTTCTCCGGGGCGATCTGTATGACGACGCCGCTTTTACCCGGGAAAATCTCTGCAAACAGTTCTCCGTCAGGCAGCTCCCCCCGGTGTTGTATCTCCGTGATCAGGGCGGTAAGTTTCCTTTTCGTATCGGCGTCAAAGCGGATCAATCCGTCCCTGGAAATACCCCGATCCATCAATTCCCGTTCTTTTAAGCGCAAGCGGATCTTCCCGTCGCGCCAACTGTATCGTTCCATACGCTTTCCCCTTTTTTCTCCATTATAAGAAACAGAGCGGTGTTTTTCCATAGGGAAAGAGAGGGAGAGGGGGAAAGATCTGTCATCTATTACCTTATCACGGATGGATCGAAAACGCAAGGATAATCTTGCCGTTTGCCCCGAAACTTTCCGCCAATCTCTTGCATTCTCCCGGGTGATGATATATAATAATCAAGTAACATAAGAAACCGATGGATCGTAATATGAGAAAGATGCCTGAAGCCATCCGGGACAAGTTCCTGGAAAAGGGAATCAAAATCGAATCGGCGCTTGCCGTCTTCAAGACCGACAGTACGGAAGACCGGGTCCCGTGCGATGCCTATTCCGTGGTTACGGAAGAGGGGATCGCGACCCTCTTTTGCCTTGTGGCTTTGGAGAAGCGGCACGGCGCTTTTTTTGCGCGCCGCCGTCCCCCGAAACGGAAGATCGAGGTTCTGGATTTTTCCTTTACCTCCCTTGAAAAGGTGACGGAGATCCGCTGTGAAGAATTGATCTCCGGCGTTCGTCTGGTGGCAAGGGAAGAGAACAGAGATCTGCCGCTCCTCTATGCCACCAACCACTGTTCCAGGGCTTTGTTTGAGTTCTGCGAGTCCTTTGCCGAATACCGTAAAACAGGTGTTTTCCCGACGCCAAAGGACGGCGGCAGAGGTAAGTGTCCCCGCTGCGGCAGACCCTATCCCGACCCGGACAGGGAAGTGTGCCCTCATTGCAGCCGCAACATCAGCCTTTTGACGAAGCTGCTGCCCTTCATGAAACGGTATCGTGTGCAGATCTTTCTGGTGATGCTCACGGTGATCCTCACCGCCGGAATGGACGTTTTGGCGCCTTATCTTTCCGGCAAGGTTTTGTATGACGACGTTTTGACGCCGGGCGGAGGATGGTACGGAAGGATCCTGTTTTTGGTCCTGGTGGTGGCGGGAGCCAATTTGATGGCGGCGTTTTCGGATATGATCAACGCTCTGGTGGTTGCCAAAGTGTCCGCTTTTGTTTCCTACGATTTGAAGAAGACCATTTTTTCCGCCTTTGAACGGCTTTCCTACGGCTTTTTCACCTCCCGGCACACCGGCAAGCTTCTGACTCAGATCAATACCGACGCGGAAACGCTCTACACCTTTTTCTGCGACGGCTTGCCCTTCTTCCTCACCAACGCCCTTCAGCTGGCGGGCGTTTCCGTGGTGATGTTCATTACCCAGCCCGTTCTCACCCTGGTGGTCTTCGTGCCGCTTCCCGTGGTGTTTTTGGGATACCTTTTCGCCATGCGCCGCTTGAAGAAACTCCACGCGGAAAACTACAACATTCACTCCCGTTTCACGTCCATCGTTTCGGACGTTTTGGGCGGGATGCGCGTGGTCAAGGCGTTTTCCCGGGAAAAGGAAGAGGTGAAGCGCTTTGACGGCGCCGCCCGGGACATGTCCGCTTCCAACGTGCGCATCGCCAATTCGTCCCGCACGATCATGCCCGCCCTCAATCTCTGGGTGCGGCTCACCTCCTACGTTGTCTGGGGCGTGGGCGGCTATTTTGTGATCCGGGGCGCCGCGCAAGCCGGCACAGGGATCAGTTACGGTACCCTGATGCTCTTTATCTCCTATCTGTCTCTGATTTACGGCCCCATGAATTTCTTCGCGGATTTCTTCGCGGATCTGGCGTCCTCTCTCAACGCCCTGCAAAGACTGTTTGAGATCGTGGAGACAGAACCGGACGTCAAGGAAAAGGAAAACGCGGTGACGTTGGAAAAAGTTCGGGGGGAGTTGGTTTTTGACCACGTTTCTTTCTCCTATCTGCCCGGCAAAAAGACCATCAAGGACGTTTCTTTTCGGGTCCCCGCGGGGGAAACGCTGGGGATCGTGGGTCATACCGGCGCGGGAAAGAGTACCCTGGCGAACCTTTTGACCAGGCTCTATGATGTGGAGTCCGGATCCATTTCCCTGGACGGGGTGGATCTGAGGGATCTGTCCTTCAAGACCCTGAGAAGCAGTGTTGCCATCGTGTCTCAGGAGACCTATCTTTTTCGGGGCAGTCTGATGGAGAATATCCGCTACGCCAAGCCGGAAGCCACGGAAGAGGAAGTCATCGCGGCGTCCCGGGCGGCGGGGTGCCACGATTTCATTATGACGTTTCCCGATGGTTATGACACGATGGTGGGGTACGATAAGAAACTTCTTTCCGGCGGCGAGATGCAGCGGATCTCCATTGCCCGGGCGATCCTGAAGGATCCGCCCATCCTCATTCTGGATGAAGCCACCAGCGCCATGGATACCAAAACGGAGCGGCGGATCCAGGCGTCGCTGGCGGCGATCACCCGCGGTCGGACTACGATTTCCATCGCTCACCGTCTTTCCACCCTGCGGGACGCGGATCACCTTCTTGTAATGGAGGACGGTAAAGTGGTGGAGGAGGGGACCCAGGAAGAACTGCTGGAAAGGAAAGACGGCGTATACGCCACCCTGTACCGTCTTCAGCTGGAAGCGATGAAAAACATCGGGATCGAGGAGACCATATGAACAGTACCTTAAACGAGATGGATAAACACCCTCGGGAACGCCTTCTTACCGGAGAGAACTGCCGGTTTTACAAAACGCGGGAAGGTCTGCTCGCGGCGGCGCTTTCTGACGGATCTTACGAAGGCAGAGCTTTTCTCTCCCTGGCGTTTCCCTTTCAGCTCACGGAAGAATACATTGCGCTGCAGGACGAGGACAAAGAAGAGATCGGAATGATCCGGCGCTTGTCCGACCTTGCGGAAGCGGATCGGGAATTGGTGCGGGAGGAACTGAAGATCAAGTATTTCACGCCCAAGATCCGAAAGATCCTGTCCTTGACGGAGCGCTTCGGCACGACCCGCTGGACGGTGGAGACCGACAGGGGCAAGCAGTTTTTCGTGGTGAAGGATACCTATAAAAGCCTGATCCGGGTCAGTGCCGACCGTCTGTTCGTCTGCGATCTGGACGGATGCCGGTATGAGATAGAGAGCTTGAAAGCGCTGGATCGGAAAAGCTTTTCCAAAATAGAACTATACGTGTGAGGAGCCAGACGTGAAGCCCGAACGGATCGATGTGAAAAAACTGAAAAGAGAAGGCGCTTTTGAAGAAAAAGCGGTCTTCTCCTTTGCCGTTCACATGGATCGGGACGGCGCCCTGGCGGACGGGGAGATCCTGTTTACCCCCACCCGTCTCATCCTGTGGATGGATGAGGACGATCAGCCGGATCTCATCGTTCCTCTTTCGCAGATCCGTTCCGCCGCTTACCGCCCCTACACCGGATCCTGCTGTGTGGAGATCGAGGGAGAGGACGGATGGCGCGTTTTCTGCCGTTCCACTGCCTCCGATAAGCAAAATCTGTCTCAGCTTGCCCGGATCCTGAAGGAAGTGGCGGACGGGGCGCTTGCCCCGGAACAAGCGAGCTTTACGGAGAAGCGTACGGTTTGTCCCACTTGTCTGAGACCGCTGCCGCCGGGCAGCGACGTTTGCCCCCGCTGTACCAATAAGAAAGGTACGCCCCGCCGTTTGTGGCAGCTGATGAAGCCCTCTTTGAAGTGGATCCTCCTTTCCATGGCCTTGTTCGGCGTCACCACCGCTCTGAATCTGGTTCTGCCCAGGATCCAGCAGATCCTGGTGGATCGCTTTATTAAGACGGAAGATCCGTCCGAAGCCCTGAAGCATATCTCCACCATGGTGACCATCATTCTGACTATGGTGGGCATCCGCGTTGCCGATACGCTTTTCACCTCCCTGCGCGGATTGGTACTGGTGCGGGTCGCCAATCGGGTCCTGGTGAAAATGCGGCAGATGATCTATCACCGGATCCATCAGCTTTCCGTGGCGGAGGTTTCCAGCCGTACCGCCGGGGAATTGATCAACCGCGTCTCCCGGGACACCTCCACCGTGGCGACCGCCCTTTCCCGGGAGTTTCCCCATTTGCTGGAGGAGATCCTCATCATCGGTACCATCAGCGTGATCCTCTTTGCGACCTCCTGGAAGCTTGCCCTGTTCATTTTGCTTCCCGTGCCCCTGGTGGTTCTGATGTTCCGGATCATCTGGCGGAAAACCCACCTGCTCTACCACCGTCAGTGGGTGGAGAACGCCAACGTGAATACCGTTCTCTACGACATTTTCCAGGGTGTGCGCGTGGTGAAGGTTTACGGGACGGAAAAACGGGAAGTGGAGAAATTTGACGCCGCCGCCCGTATCACGCGGGATATCTCGTACCGCAACGAAAAGGCTTGGGCGAAAATGATGCCGTTTTCCGGTTTTGTTTTGAAGATCGGCAGTTTTATTCTTCTGTATTTCGTGGGCAATCAGATCCTGCAGGGCAATATGACGCTGGGTCAGTTGACCATGTTCACCTCCTACGTTTCTCTCATTTACGCGCCCGTCCGCTGGATCTCCCATTTTCCGCGGATCTTCCAGCGTTTCGTCACCGCTTCCTCCAAAGTTTTTGAGATCATTGACGAGGAGCCGGATGTGAAGGATAAGCCGGACGCGCTGTCCTTCCCGATGAAGGGGCAAGTGGACATCAAGCACGTTTATTTCGGCTACGATGAAAGCGAGAACGTTCTGGAAGACGTTTCCGTCTCCGTTTCTCCCGGCGAAATGCTGGGCATCGTGGGACGTTCCGGCGTCGGGAAATCCACGCTGATGAACCTTGTTATGCGGTTGTACGACGTGGAGCGGGGAAGCATAGAGATCGACGGGGTGGACGTGCGGGACATCAGTCAGCATTCTCTTCGCTCTCAGATCGGCGTTGTTTTGCAGGAGAGCTTCCTTTTTTCCGGCACCATCTTTGACAACATCGCCTACGCCAAGCCCGACGCCACGCTGGACGAGGTGGTATCTGCCGCGCGGAAGGCGGCGGCGCATTCGTTTATTATGAAGTTGCCGGACGGTTATAACACCTACGTAGGGGAACGGGGATACACCCTCTCCGGGGGCGAGAGACAGCGGCTTGCCATTGCCCGGGCGATCCTGCACGATCCGCGCATTCTTCTGTTGGACGAAGCGACCAGTTCCCTGGATACCGAAACGGAACGGGAGGTGCAGGAGGCGCTGAAAAACCTGTGCCGAGATCGCACCACCATCGCCATCGCGCACCGGCTTTCCACCCTGCGCAACGCTACCAAACTCCTGGTTTTGGACAAAAAACGGGTGGCGGAGATCGGCACGCACGAAGAGCTTATGGAAAAGGGTGGGATCTATCATTCCCTTGTCCTGGCTCAGCGGGATCTGGGGAGAGTGAAGAAAACGGATGAAGAGACGGACGAATAACAAATTGACAAAGCTTTTCGCAGGGGATATAATAATAACCATCATTTTATCGGCAATAAACGGGCGTTTGCCCCGAAAGGAACGACTATGAAGAATACAGAAAAAACCATGGAAAAGATCGTCGCGCTGTGCAAGGGGAGAGGCTTTATTTTCCCCGGTTCCGAGATCTACGGCGGTCTTGCCAATACCTGGGACTACGGCCCTCTGGGGGTGGAGCTGAAAAACAACGTCAAACGCGCCTGGTGGCAAAAGTTCGTACAGCAAAATCCCTACAACGTAGGGCTGGACGCCGCCATTCTGATGAATCCTCAAACCTGGGTGGCGAGCGGACACCTGGCGGGCTTTTCCGATCCTTTGATGGACTGTCGGGAATGCCACGAGCGCTTCCGCGCGGATAAACTCATTGAAGACTGGTGCGGGGAAAACGCCGTTTCGCTTCCCAAGCCCATCGACGCGTTTACCCAGCAGGAGATGAAGGACTTCGTGGAAGAGAAAAACATTCCCTGTCCCACCTGCGGCAAGCATAACTTTACCGATATCCGTCAGTTCAATCTGATGTTCAAGACCTTCCAGGGCGTTACCGAAGACGCCAAGAACACCGTGTATCTCCGTCCGGAAACGGCGCAGGGCATTTTTACCAACTTCGTGAACGTGCAGCGCACCACCCGGAAAAAGATCCCCTTCGGCATCGGACAGATCGGTAAATCCTTCCGGAATGAGATCACGCCCGGCAACTTCATTTTCCGCGTGCGGGAATTTGAGCAGATGGAACTGGAATTCTTCTGCAAGCCCGGCACGGATCTGGAGTGGTTTGATTACTGGCGCACCTTCTGCCACAACTGGCTGCTTGCCATCGGCTTGAAGGATGAGAATCTGCGCCTGCGGGATCACGATCCGGAAGAGCTCGTCTTCTATTCCAAAGCCACAACGGACTTTGAATTCCTGTTCCCCTTCGGTTGGGGCGAGCTGTGGGGCGTGGCGGATCGCACCGATTACGACCTGACCCAGCATCAGAACACCTCCGGCAAGGATCTGACCTACTTCGATCAGGAAACGAACGAGCATTATATCCCCTACGTTATCGAGCCCAGCCTCGGCGTGGAGCGCAGTGTGCTCGCGCTGATCTGCGACGCGTACGACGAGGAAGTGGTGGATGCGGAAAAGAATGACGTTCGCACCGTGATGCGCTTCCATCCCGCTCTGGCGCCGGTAAAAGCGGCGATCCTGCCTCTTTCCAAGAAGCTGGGGGATCAGGCGCAGAAGCTTTACGAAGAGTTGTCCGCGGCGTTTGTGACCGAATATGACGAAAGCGGCTCCATCGGCAAGCGCTACCGCCGCCAGGACGAGATCGGCACGCCCTTCTGCGTGACCTACGATTTTGACACGGAGAACGACGGCTGCGTGACCGTCCGCGACCGCGACAGTATGACCCAGGAGCGCATTCCCCTCACGCAAGTAAAAGCGTACATTGAGGCCCGCATCAAACTGTAAGGAGAGACAAGATGAATCCCATCACCGAAAAACAAGAGAAGTTTATTCAGGAAAACATCGGCTTTTTTACGGAAAAGCTGCTGGAACTGGCGCAGATCCCCGCGCCCTCTAATCACGAGGAAAAGAGAGCCGCCTGGATCAAGGCGCTTCTGGAATCCTTCGGCTGTGAAGGCGTCTATACAGATGAAGCTTTGAACGTCGTGTATCCTTACAACTGCGAGGGAGCGGATGAGATCTACGTGTTGTCCGCCCATACCGACGTCGTGTTTCCCGATACCCAGCCCCTGCCCCTGGTGAAGGACGGCGACATCATCCGTTGCCCCGGCATCGGTGACGACACCGCCAACGCGATGGCGGTCATCACCATGGCAAAATATATGGCGGAGAATAAGCCTGCCGTCAAGCGCGGCATCATTTTTTCCCTGGTTTCCGGCGAAGAGGGATTGGGCAACCTGAAAGGGACCCGGAAGCTGATGGAGACCTGGGGTGAAAAGGTGAAAGGATTTGTAACGCTGGACACCGCTTACGGCGGGATGGTCAACGGCGCCGTCGGCTCTACCCGGTACGAGATCACCGTCACCGAGCAGGGCGGTCACTCCTTCGGGAATTTCGGCCGTCCCAACGCCATTGCGGAATTGGCGCAGATCATTACCGAATTGTTCTTGATCCGGGTGCCGGTGAAGGAAGGGACGAAGACCACCTTTAACGTAGGCACCATCACCGGGGGCACGTCCGTGAACACCATTCCGCAAACCGCCACCTGCCTGTATGAGTACCGTTCCGATGATCTGGCTTGCCTCACCTATATGAAGAGCTGCTTTGAAGCGGTGATCGCCAAGGCCGCCGCCCTGTACGGCAAGGTGGACGTAAAGGTGGTGGGTGAACGCCCCTGTGCCAATGTCTGCGGCGAAAAGCAGGACGCGTGGATCAAGATGCTCCTGGATGCCCAGAACGTCTACGCCGACCGGGAGATCGTCCCCCGCCACTCCTCTACGGACTGCAATATCCCGCTGTCCCTGGGCATTCCCTCCGGCAGTGTGGGCACCTTTGTTTGCAGCGGCGCCCATACCCGTCAGGAGTGGCTGGATACGACCAGCATCCCCCGGGCGCTTCACACCGTTATGTGCCTTTTGAATTCCTGGCTTGCCTGAAGAGCGTTCGAAATTCCAACCGCTTCGGCATTGCCGGGTATTATGCGAAAAGAGTTCTTACAAATCAAGTGCGATCCCGAGAAGAGCTGGAGAGAGATCTCCGGCTCTTTCGCTTTCCGGCGGCCCGTTCGGGGCGCTTGTTGCTTTTTTCGATTTTTAACTTTTTGTGAGAAGGAAAGAGCCGTCACAGTTTCTTGGCTCGATTGTCAAATGATCGCGCCATCCTTTGTGCAAAATGCCAGCTATAAGGAACTTTTATAGGAAAATAAGTGTACAAATTCATAAAAAAGGCTTGCAAAAAGGACTGAAATAGCGTATAGTCACTGTATCCCCAAATGACATCGATGGAAAGGCATATTTGCATAAAACGACCCGAAAGGAGACCTGTTCTTTGGATCAATTATTTTGGATCGGATTTGTGGGCGCGGCGCTCGCGCTCTTTTTTGCTCTCATGAAACGCAACAAGGTGATGAAGTTTTCCGAGGGCAACGAAAAAATGAAAAAGCTTGCCGCCGCCATCCGGGAAGGGGCAAACGCTTATTTGAAGTCTCAGTATACCATTGTGAGCATTGTGTTCGCTGTGGTCTTTGTCATCCTTCTGCTGATCGCGTTCCTTTCTCACGGGTCCCTTCTGTCCCGTGTGACGCCCTTCGCTTTTCTGACGGGCGGGATGTGGTCTATGCTCGCCGGTTTTATCGGGATGCGTATCGCCACCAATTCCAACGCCCGCACCGCCAACGCCGCGCATGAATCGCTGGATCGCGGCTTGAACGTGGCGTTTTCCGCCGGTTCCGTTATGGGCTTTACCGTGGTAGGTCTGGGCATCCTGGACGTGACGGCGTGGTTTTTCATCCTGCGCTTCGGATTGGGGATCGACGATCCTGCGCAGTTGGGAAACATCATGGTCATGAACGGCATGGGGGCGTCCTTTATGGCGCTGTTTGCCCGTGTGGGCGGAGGCATTTATACCAAGGCTGCCGACGTGGGCGCCGACCTGGTCGGAAAAGTGGAGCAGGGGATCCCCGAGGATGACCCCCGCAACCCCGCCACCATCGCGGACAACGTGGGTGACAACGTGGGCGACGTGGCTGGTATGGGCGCCGATCTCTACGAGTCTTACGTGGGCTCCATTCTCGCCACCTTCGCGCTTTCTTCCGTGGCGGGATACGGCTGGGAGGGTATGTTCCTTCCCATGGCGCTCGCCGTAAGCGGGATCCTGTGCAGCCTCATCGGGTCGCTTTTGGTGCGTACCAAAGAAAACGCCACGCAGCGCAATCTTTTGACCAGTCTGCGCACCGGCACCTATACGGCGGCGATCCTCAGCGCTGTCGCGGCGGCGCCCTTGTGCTGGCTGATCATCGGCAAGATCGGGCGGCATACCGTGCGCTGCTGGGGCATTTACATTGCCATTCTGGCAGGACTTCTGGGCGGAACGCTCATCGGGTACTTTACCGAGTATTACACCTCCGACAACTATAAGCCCACCCGGAAGCTGGCGGCGTCGTCCGAGACCGGCCCCGCCACCGTGATCATCGGGGGCGTGGCGCTGGGCATCCGCTCCACCATGTCTTCCATTCTCATCGTTTGCGGGGCGATCATCGTCAGCTTCTTCGCCGCGGGCGGTATTAACGATTTCAAGCAGGGACTTTACGGGATCGGCATTGCCGGCGTGGGGATGCTCTCCACATTGGGCATTACACTCGCCACGGACGCCTACGGACCCGTGGCGGACAACGCCGGCGGTATCGCCGAAATGGCGGGGCTTCCGGAGGAGGTGCGCAACCGTACCGACGCGCTGGATTCCCTGGGCAACACCACCGCCGCCACCGGCAAGGGCTTTGCCATCGGCTCCGCGTCGCTCACGTCTCTGGCGTTGATCTTTTCGTTTACCAGCATCGTACAGAGCAAGACCACGGAGCATTTGCTCTTTGAACTAATCAACCCCAACGTTTTGGTCGGGCTCTTCATCGGCGCCATGCTCACCTTCGTTTTTTCCGCGCTAACCATGTCTGCCGTGCAGACCGCCGCTCAATCCGTGGTACGGGAAGTGCGCCGTCAGTTCAAGGAGATCAAGGGCATCATGGAATACAAAGCGGATCCCATGTATTCCCGGTGCGTTGCGCTGTGCACCAAAGGGGCGCTTCATGAAATGATCGCCCCGGCGCTCCTCGCCCTGCTTGTGCCTCTTGTCACCGGCGTGATATTGGGACCCACCGGCGTGGTAGGTCTTTTGGGCGGCGTCTCCGTGACCGGCTTCGCCATGGCGGTGTTTATGTCCAACGCCGGCGGCGCCTGGGACAACGCGAAGAAGTATATTGAAAGCGGGCACCACGGCGGGAAAGGCAGCGAACAGCACAAAGCCGCCGTTGTGGGAGACACCGTCGGCGATCCTTTCAAGGATACCTCGGGACCTTCTCTCAACATTTTGATCAAGCTTTGTTCCACGGTCGCCATCATCCTCTCCGGCGTGTTCGTCTCCTTCCACCTTCTGTGACAAAAGTTTTTCTCATCGGCGCCCTTTCGGGGCGCCGATTTTTATAGAAAAACGGAAAAGCCCTTTACTTTTCCGCTCAGGGTATGATACAATAAGGTGAATACAAAAGCGACGGGGCGCTTTTACGACCGTCGCGTGAAAAGAGGGAGCCTTATGAGTAACAAGCGCAAACTTCGCCCTCGCGGTGTTGTCATTCTGGTTTGTTTCTTTGCTTTGATCTGCGTGATCGTAGGTTTGATCATCGGAAAGCTGGTGGCGAATAACGATCAGAACGGGGGGAAGGCGCCGGAGCAAGCCACGCCTGCCGCCTCTACGCCTGCTCCTTCTTCCAAGCCTTCTCCCGCCTCCCCCGATCAGACGGCGACCGCCGAAACGAAAGAGACCGCGGAGACGGAAACCAAAGAGCCTGCCGAGACCAAACAACCGGTGGAGACCAAAGAGCCTGCCGAGACCAAAGAACCCGTCGAGACGAAAGAGCCGGTCGAAACGCAGGAGAAGCCCGCTGCGGATCCCGCTTCCGTGCCGTCGGAGCAAGCTCCTTCGAAAGTGGCGTCCGCTGTGGTGGATCTGGCGAAGAGCCTCCTCGGGAAGCCCTGGCGGAGCGGCGGAAAGGGTCCCAACAGCTTCGATAATACCGGTCTCGTTTCCTATGTTTTCGCGCAAAACGGCGTAAAGGACAAGCTTGTTTCCACCGCTGATATGAAGAAAGCGGGGAAAGAGGTCTCCCGGGATCAGCTCAAGCCCGGCGACCTTGTCATCTTTACCAACGAGCCGCAGGATAGAGGAGAGTTTGTGGGTATTTACATCGGCAACGATGAGTTCATCGCCAGCTTCCACCAGACCAAGCCCGTGAGCATCGCCACCATGAAAGCGGGCAGCTACTGGGGCACCCACTTCATCACTGCCCGCCGCCTGGCGGACTGAGTGTCCTTTCAACGACAAAAAAAGATCCAAGCGAAAAGCTTGGATCTTTTTTTGTCGTTATGTTCAGGCCTTGCCGGCGCAGCCCAGAACGTCCACCAGCTTGTGGCGAACCAGTTCCTTGATGTTGGCGCGGGCGGGCTTCAGGTATTCGCGAGGATCGAACTTGTCGGGATGCTCGTCAAAGAAGCTGCGGATGGTACCGGTCATGGCAAGACGAAGATCGGAGTCGATATTGATCTTGCACACGGCGGAACGGGCGGCTTCACGGAGCTGTTCTTCGGGAATGCCGACGGCGTCGGGCATCTTTCCGCCGTGATCGTTGATCATCTTCACATATTCCTGAGGAACGGAAGAGGAGCCGTGGAGCACGATGGGGAAGCCGGGCAGTCTCTTTTCACATTCGTGCAGAACGTCGAAACGCAGGGGTGGGGGAACCAGAATGCCCTTTTCGTTCCGGGTGCACTGGGCGGCGGTGAACTTGTAGGCGCCGTGGCTGGTGCCGATGGCGATGGCAAGGGAGTCGCAGCCGGTGCGGGAGACGAATTCTTCTACTTCTTCGGGATGGGTATAAGACGCGTCGCCGGCGGCGACCTTCACTTCGTCCTCGATCCCGGCGAGGGTCCCCAATTCCGCTTCCACGACAACGCCGTGGGCGTGGGCGTATTCAACGACCTTCTTGGTGATCTCCACGTTCTCGTCAAAGGGACGGGAAGAGGCGTCGATCATAACGGAGGTGAAACCGCCGTCGATGCAGGACTTACAGGTCTCAAAATCGGGGCCGTGATCCAGGTGCAGGGCGATGGGAAGATCGGGATTGCACAGGATGGCGGCTTCCACCAACTTCACAAGGTAATTGTGGTTGGCGTAGGCGCGGGCGCCCTTGGAAACCTGGAGGATAACAGGGGCGTTCTCTTCGGCGCAAGCCTCGGTGATGCCCTGGACGATCTCCATGTTGTTCACGTTGAAGGCGCCGATGGCGTATCCGCCGTTGTATGCCTTTTTGAACATTTCGGTAGTTGTGACTAATGGCATAGTTCTTTACTCCTTTTTCCGTATTTACTTTACTTGGAAAGCAGGATAATTTTAGCACGGGCTTATTTTTCTGTCAAGGTATAGCGGGAAAGATTTCAACTGTTTTTCGACTGCCGAAAAAGAGCGGGCAAACGAATAAAATCAAGCCGTTTTTGATTGACTTTGACGTCGTATTATGATAGAATATATTGATTTTATATACACAAGGGTGATTTCCGGCTTCAAGAAGCGAAAAAGAGGTGAGGCACATGGTCATTTTGGGCATCGATCCCGGCATAGCCACCACCGGCTACGGGGTGTGCGCGTATGACAACGTGCATTTTCACTATCGTGACTGCGGCGTCATTGAAACGGCAAAGGGGCAACGGGTGGAGGTACGGCTGAAGCACGTTTACGACTCTGTTTGTCACCTGATCGAGACGTATCAGCCGGACGCTCTTGCCATTGAAGAGTTGTTTTATTACAACAACCAAAAGACCGTGATCAACGTGGCGCAGGCGCGGGGCGTAGTCCTGCTGGCGGCGGAGCAGCATCATCTGCCCATTTCGGAATATACCCCTTTGCAGGTGAAGCAGGCGGTGGTTGGCTACGGCAGGGCGGAGAAGCGGCAGGTGCAGGAAATGGTGCGCATCATCTTTCGTCTCCCGGGGATCCCGAGGCCGGACGACGCGGCGGACGCCCTTGCCATCGCGGTGTGCCACGGGTACCGCTCCGCGTCCCGTATCGCCGTGGCGCAGATGAAGAATCTCGCCGATTCCAAAAAAACCGGAGGCAATTAAATGTTTGATTATTTAACCGGCACCGTTGCCCGACTGGGTCAAAACGTGTGCGTGCTGGATACCCGCGGCATCGGATGGAGCTTGATCATCAGCGACAAAAGCGCCGGTCACATCGCCCGACAGAAGGAGAAGGAGATCCGGGTCTACACCTATCTGAACTGCGGCTCCGGCGATCGCGCCGTGATGGAGCTGTACGGCTTTTATCAGCAGGAAGAGCGGGATATGTTCAACCGGCTCATCGGTGTTTCCGGCATCGGCCCGAAAGCGGCGATCGCCATTCTGTCCGCGCTGGACGCCCGGGATCTGGCGATGTGTATCCTCTCCGGAGATGCAAAATCCATTGCCCGCGCCCAGGGCGTCGGATTGAAAACGGCGCAAAAGATCATCCTGGAATTGAAGGATAAAGTGAGCCGGGACGCCACGTCATCCTCCGCCGTTTCCGATCCCGGGGAGGCGGGCGCCCCCGCCGGTATGACGACGGAAGCGGTGAACGCCCTGGTGGTCCTCGGATACCCCGTCCCCGTGGCGGCGGCCGCCGTGCGGAGGGCGCAGGGAGAAGCGAAGGATCTGGAGGACTTGATCCGTTTGGCTTTGAAGAGCATGAACAGTGAGGAAAAGTAACGTGGAACAACAGTTTGAGTCGGATTATGAAAACCGCATCGTAAGCGCCCGCTTTACGCCGATGGACGCGGAGACGGAGGGCGGCGAAGAAAACTCCCTGCGTCCCCAGACTTTGGAGGATTATGTGGGCCAGGAAAAGACCAAGGACAACCTGCGGGTCTTCATCCAGGCCGCTAAAATGCGGGGCGAGGCGCTGGATCACATCCTTTTGTACGGACCTCCCGGCTTGGGTAAGACCACGCTCTCCCACATCATCGCCAACGAACTGGGAGTCAATATCCGCATCACCTCCGGTCCGGCTATCGAAAAGCCCGGCGATCTCGCCGCCATCCTTTCCGGCCTGTCCGCCGGCGACGTTCTCTTTATCGACGAGATCCACCGCCTTTCCCGCGCGGTAGAGGAGATCCTCTATCCCGCCATGGAGGATTTTGCGCTGGACATCATCATGGGTCAGGGACCCGCTGCCCGGAGCATCCGTATCCCCCTGGAGAAATTTACGCTCATCGGCGCGACGACCCGGGCGGGATCCCTTTCCAGCCCCCTTCGCGATCGCTTCGGTATGCTGATGCGCCTGGAGTTGTATACGGTGGAGGAGCTGGGGCGCATCGTCACGCGATCCGCCGGGATCCTGGGGATCCCCGTGGAAGAGGACGGCGCTTTGGAGATCGCTTCCCGCAGTCGGGGCACCCCCCGTATCGCCAACCGTCTTTTGAAACGGGTGCGGGATTTTGCGCTGGTGCGCGGGGACGGGGTCATCACCGTCGATATTGCCCGCCACGCGCTGGAAAAGCTGGAGATTGACGAATTGGGACTTGATAAGATCGACCGGAAGCTTCTTTCCGCCATCATCAAGAGCTTTTCCGGAGGACCCGTCGGCTTGGAGACCCTTTCCGCCACCATTGGCGAGGAAGCCGTCACCATCGAAGACGTTTACGAGCCTTATCTAATGCAGATCGGCTTTTTGTCCCGCACGCCCCGGGGGCGCTGCGCCACACCCCTCGCCTACGAGCATCTGGGCGTGGCGTTTCAACCGGCGGCAGACGCTCAGCTTTCCTTTGACGACGTGAACGGCGGAGGGGAAGACTGATGTGGTGCGCCGCGGATACCGGAGACTATGAACTGTTAGACGCCTCCGACGGGGAAAGACTGGAGAAATGGGGCACGTTTACGCTTGTCCGTCCGGATCCTCAGGTCATCTGGCACGGTCTTCGCCGTCATGCAGCCTGGAGCAAGGCGGACGCGTCTTACAGGCGCTCCTCCTCCGGCGGCGGCGCCTGGAGCGAAAACCGTCTGCCGCCGTCCTGGCGCTGCCGGATCGGTTCCTATGCGTTTCACATTCGCCCCATGGGCTTTAAGCACACCGGCGTTTTTCCGGAGCAGGCGGTCAATTGGGCTTGGATGGACGATCTGATCCGCCGCCGCAAGGCAAGGGGCACAGACGTGCGCGTTTTGAATTTGTTTGCTTATACCGGCGGCGCCACCGTGGCGTGCGCCAAAGCCGGCGCTTCCGTCGTCCACGTGGACGCGGCGAAAAATATGGTCGCCCTCGCCCGGGAAAACATGGCGCTGAACGGATTGGAAAACGCTCCCTGCCGCTACATTGTGGACGACTGCCTGAAATTTGTCCGCAGAGAACTGCGCCGCGGCAATCGCTACGAAGGCATCGTGATGGATCCTCCCTCCTACGGCCGCGGCCCGAAGGGAGAGACCTGGCGCCTGGAAGACAACATCCACGAATTGGTGAAAGAAGCGGCGCAGCTGCTTTCCGAGGATCCCCTGTTTTTCCTGATCAATTCTTATACCACCGGCCTCTCCGCCGGAGCCGTGGCGTACCTCGCCAAGGAAGAAGTCGCGTCCGGGCGCTCGGGAACGCTCACCTCCGACGAGGTGGGACTTATGGTGCGGCAAACCGGTATGCCCGTACCCTGCGGCAGCGCCGTCCGATGGGAAAAGGAGTAAAGCCTTGCAAAAAGAAGCCATTATCACTTGTACGGATCTCACCTTTCGTTATGACACGGATCAACCCGCCGCCCGCCCGGCGGTGGATGGTGTTTCCCTGACCGTCCGAAGAGGCGAATTCCTGGTGGTTCTGGGTCGGAACGGCAGCGGAAAATCCACTCTTGCCAAACTGATGAACGGCATTCTCCTTCCCGTGGAAGGGACCGTTCTGGTGGGCGATATGGATACTGCGGATGAAAAATATCTCATCCCCATTCGCCGGAAGGTGGGAATGGTGTTTCAGAATCCCGATAACCAGTTGGTCTCCAACGTGGTGGAGGAGGACGTGGCGTTCGGCCCGGAAAACCTGGGCGTCCCGCCCGCCGAGATCCGCCGCCGTGTGGACGAAGCGCTTCAGACCGTTGGGATGAGTGAATACGCTCACCACGCGCCACACAAGCTTTCCGGCGGTCAGAAGCAGCGCGTCGCCATTGCCGGCGTTCTGGCGATGAAGCCCGACTGTCTGATCCTGGATGAAGCCACCGCCATGCTGGATCCCCGCGGCAGGCAGGAAATCATGGAAACCATCACCACGCTGAACAAAAAGCACGGGATCACCGTCGTTCTGATCACACACCATATGGAAGAAGCCATCGCGGCGGATCGTGTGGTGGTCATGGAAAAAGGACGTGTGACGGAGGAGGGGACTCCCCGGGAGATCTTCTCCCACGTGGAAAAGATGAAGCGGGCGGGGCTCGGCGTTCCCCAGGTCACGGAGTTGATCCACGAACTGTCCTGGGACGGGTCACTGAGCGGGCGTTATTCGTTTCCCTCCGGCATTCTGACCGAAGCGGAAGCGGCGGAATTTTTCACAGAGCTTTTGGAAAAGAATCATGGCTGAAATCAGATTAGAAGACGTTTCCTACCTGTACGGCGCGGACACGCCCTTTGCCACAGCCGCCCTTTCCCACGTGAGTTTGACTTTGGGGGAGGATCGCACCATTGGTGTGATCGGGCACACGGGCAGCGGAAAATCCACCCTGGCGCAGCTTTTGAACGGCATCCTCCGCCCTACCCGGGGCAGAGTGCTTTTGGACGGGAAGGATATTTTCGCGGATCCGAAGAAAATCGGCGCGATCCGCTTTCGCGTCGGGTTGGTTTTTCAGTATCCGGAGTATCAGCTCTTTGAAGAGACCGCACGGCGGGACATTGCCTTCGGTCCCCGCAATATGGGAAAAAGCGATGATGAAATTGCCGCTCTGGTGGAAGAAGCGGCGCGCTTTACCGGGCTGGATGAAAAACTGCTGGAGCGCTCTCCCTTCGAATTGTCCGGGGGACAAAAACGCCGGGTCGCCATCGCGGGCGTTCTGGCGATGGATCCGGAGGTTTTGATCCTGGACGAGCCCGCCGCCGGACTGGATCCCGCCGGAAAGCAGGAGATCCTGACTCGCCTGCGGGCGTATCAGCGGGAGAAGAAAAAAACCATGATCCTGATCTCCCACAGTATGGAGGATATGGCGGTCTTTGCCGATGAGATCGTGGTGATGAAACACGGCACCGTTTTTTGTCACGATACGACGGACGGCGTTTTCAGCGATCCCGAACGCGTGCGGGAAGCGGGGCTTGAGCTGCCCCAGATCACCCGTTTGATGATGGCGCTTGCCGCCAAAGGTGTTCCCGTAGACACCGGCATCCATACCGTCAAAGCGGCAAAGGCGTGTTTATCCGCCCTTTTAAAAGGGGGTGACGCGCCGTGCTGAAGGACATTACCTTAGGGCAGTATTTCCCCGGCTCGTCGCCTCTTCACCGGTTGGATCCCCGTTTGAAGCTTGTTTTGATGATCGCCTTCGTGGTTTTGATCTTTTTTGCCAAGACGCTTCTTTCCTTTGCCTATCTGGTGGTTCTGATGGCGGGTCTCACCGCCCTGTCCGGCATCCGCGTCAAGGCGATCCTGAAAGGGTTGAAGCCCGTGATCTTTATCGCCGTCTTCACCGCCGTGATCAATCTGTTCTGGACGACCGGGGAGGTGCCCCTGGTGAGCTTTTGGCGCATCAACATCTATCCGGAGGGGATCTGGCGCGCCGTCTATTTGATCATCCGCATCATGGCGCTGGTGACGGGAACGAGCCTGCTCCTCACCTACACCACCACCCCTATGGATATGACGGACGCGTTGGAAGCGCTGCTTTCTCCGCTGAAAAAGATCCGGGTGCCGGTGCACGAATTCGCTATGATGATGACGCTGGCGCTGCGCTTTGTTCCCACCCTGATCGAGGAAACGGAAAAGATCATCAACGCGCAAAAGGCGCGGGGCGCCGATTTTGAAAGCGGCAACCTCCTGCGCAGAGCCAAGGCGCTGATCCCCATTCTGGTGCCGCTCTTTGTATCTTCGTTCAGCCGCGCTTCGGAGCTTGCCACCGCCATGGAATGCCGCTGTTACACCGGCGGAGAGGGTAGGACGAGAATGAAGCAGCTGCGTCTTACCGGCAAGGACTGGGTGATCTTTCTGATCCTGTTGTCCCTGTTCGCCGCCATCGTTCTGATCAACTTTATTCCCTTTCCCTGGGGGACGGTCCTGTGAGTCGCTATCTTTTGGAACTGTCGTTCCTGGGAACGGGCTATCACGGCTGGCAGATCCAGGATAACGCCGTCACCGTTCAGGAAAAAGTGGAGAAGGCGCTGGGCGAGCTTTTTCGGGAAAAGATCGTCGTCCACAGCTGCAGCCGCACGGACGCGGGCGTTCACGCCCGGCAGTTCTTCTGCCACTTTGACGCGGCGTATCCCTTTCCGACGGATCGTTTGCCTTACGCGCTGACCACCCATTTGCCGCCGGATATCCGCCCCCTTTCCGCCCGGATCGTTCCGGACGGCTTTCACGCCCGTTACGATTGCCGGGGCAAAGAATATCGCTATGTGATCGATAACAGCGTGATCGGCGACCCCTTCCTGCTGGATCGGGCGTGGCATTATCCCTTTCCTCTGGATGAAAAGGAATTGGATCAAACGGCGAAGGTATTTCTCGGTACGCATGATTTCGCCGCTTTCCGGGCGCAGGGTTCCCATGTGAAGAGTACGGTGCGTACCATGACCCGTTCCGACGTGGAGCGTGCCGGCGACCGGGTGATCTTCACCGTGGCGGGGGACGGCTTTTTATACAATATGGTGCGGATCATGCTGGGCACCCTCATCGCGCATCAGAGAAAGAAGCTGGATCGGGAGCCTGCGGATATTTTTGAAACCGGCGACCGGACCCTGGCGGGGTTTACCGTTCCCCCCCAGGGACTGTATCTGGAAAAAGTTTTTTACGATCCGTTTGAATGACGGGCATTGCCGGAGAAAGGAGGAAAAAAATGGCAGAAACATCGGTCAAAAAGACCAACGCTCTCGTGAAGAAATATCGCTTGTATAAGTATATAACCCTGGGCGTCCTCGTGCTGTTCCTCCTTTCCGGGCTGATCTTGTTTCAAAAGGATATCACCCTGGAAAACCTGCGTCATATGGTCAAGAACGTCAATTATATCACCGCCGGCGCCGGGGACGGATCCACCATCATGTACGACGCGGATACAGAGAACGTATATACCTCCTTCCGCGGTGACCTCGCCGTTGTCAATCACGGCGGGATGGCACTCTATGACCGGGCGGGAAACGCCATTCTGACGGATTCCTTCAATATGACCAGCCCTGTTTCGGAGGCGGGAGAAAAGTTTTTGATCGTTTACGATCTGGGTGGGTATAATCTGAAAGTGTATAATTCCTTTTCACTTCTGCACGAGGAAACGTACGATTACCCCATCCAGTCGGTATCCGTTAACGCCGCGGGCTACTACTGCGTCGCGACCGCTCAGCGTTCCTACCACGCCGCCGTTGTCGTGTATAACGATGATTTCAAAGAGGTCTTTCGTTGGCTCAGCGCGGAAAAATTTGTCACGGACTGCGTGCTGACGGATACGGAGGCGCTGTTCATCACCACCATCCGCGTGGAGGAAGGCGATCTGGTGGGGGAAGTGGTAGAGTTGAAGGTGGGGAGAGACGAGGTCGTTTCATCCTATGAATTGGCGGACGAGATGCCTGTGGATATCGCGTGGACGCGCCGGGGCGTTTTGTACCTGACGGATTCCTCGCTGCGGTTTCTGAAAGACGGCGTGGAGCAGAACGCCACGACCTTTTCCAATCGCTCCCTGGAGAAAGCCGTTATGGGCACCTCGCTCTGTGTAGCGGCACAAAACGAACTTTCCGTTGGCGTTTCCGTTAAACTTCGTTTGTTTGATCGGGAAGGGCGGGAGATCGTTTCCCGGGACTTTTCCGCGCAGATCCAGGATCTGGAAGTGTACGAGAACCAGGTGTTTATATTAACCTACAACCATTTGTACCGTCTGTCTGCGGACGGGGCTTGGTCGGAATTCGATATCGACGGGGATTATTCCGCCCTTGCCATCTTAGGGCAGGATACCGTGGCGTTGTGTTCGGACGCGAAAGCGGAGATCAAGGTCCTGTCGTGATCGGAGTGTTTTATGACCTATCTCTTGTTTGATCTGGTAGCTCTCGCCATTATCGTCTGCTGTGCGGCGATCGGCTATTCCAGAGGATTTATCAAAACGTTTTTCGGCCTGTTCGGCTTTGTTATAGCCATCGTTCTTGCTTTGCTTCTGGCGGCGCCGCTGGCGGAGTTCCTCCGGGAAAAACTCATTGAGCCGGCGTTGTCATCCCTCTTTCTGGACAAGCTTTCCAAGGAGACGATGCAAAGCCCCGCGGAAGTGGACTTTTCCGCGTTGCCCGCCGGGGCGCTGGCGTTGTTTTCCCGCTTCGGGATCTCGCCGGAGGCTTTGGCGAACCGCATTTTGGAAGCCGGAACGAATATGGGACAGGAGTTGGCGCGCTCGCTTGCGGAAGCGGCTGTATCCCGCGCCGCCGTGACCCTGTCTCACGCAGTCGCTTTCATATCCGTATTCGTTCTTTCCTCCGTTGTCATCAAGATCCTGACCCGCGTTCTGGATCTGGTGGCAAAGGTTCCCGGCCTCCATTTCTCAAACCGTGTTTTCGGGCTCCTGGCGGGGATCGGGGAAGGGCTGGCGCTGGCGTACGTGTACGCCCACGTCCTCGCTCTGCTTCAGCCGACCATGCAGGGCTCCGACATCGCCTGGCTCAATCATTTTTCCGTTGAAAGCACCTACCTTGTCCGCTTTTTGTCCGGGGTCCGCCCGGGTGCATCATAACGTTAAAGAGGTTTTACATGGCAGTATTTAAAAAAGAACAGATCCCCAATTACATTTCTATTTTTCGCATCATCTTGATCCCGCTCTACGTGTTGTTCTTTTTTGGGATCATCCCGTCGTTTGACAGCCTGATCTCGTCCGGCATCATCTTCTTTGTGGCTGGCGTCAGCGACCTGGTGGACGGGTATCTTGCCCGAAAGAACAACTGGATCACGGATCTGGGAAAGTTGCTCGATCCCTTCGCGGACAAGATGATGGAGCTGACCATCAACATCTGCATGGCGATCCGTTTTCAGGGGGCGTTCATCATTCTCGCCGGCTTTACCATTCTGAAGGAAGCCGTGATGATCGTGGGCGCATACATCATTTTGAAGCACGGAAAGATCGCCGTCTCCAGCGTTTGGTACGGCAAGGCGGCTACCTTCGCGTGGTTTTTGACCGTTTTCTCCGTGAGTTTTATCCCGGCGGCGGCGCCGCTGCGGCAATATTTTTGCGCCGTTCTCATCGGATTTATGATCTTTGCCTTCGTTATGTACGTCATCCATTTCAAGGATGCCATCGCCAAGACCTGGGCAGAGCTTCACAAAGATAAAGAAACGAATGCCTCGCAGGAAGAGGCGGAGGAAATCGAATGAAATTGTGTTCCCGTTGCAACAAGCGTCCTGCCGTGATCTATATCAACAAGATCCAGGGGGACAAAGTATCTACCGAGGGCTTGTGTATGCACTGCGCCCGCGAAATGAAGATCAAGCCTTTCAGTGACTATATGGATCAGATGGGCATCAAGGACGACGATATGGACGTTCTGGAAGAACAGATGGGTCATATGATGGAGGGGGTCGAGCCCGGTGAGGGCGGAATGCCTACCTTCGATCTGAAAAATCTGTTCGGCGGCAATATCGAACCCACCGAAGCGGAAAACGACGCGGTGGAGAAAGAGGACGCTTCCGAAGATCAAAAGGAAGAGGGCGAAAAGAAGAAAAAGAAAAAGCACGGCAAGATGCTGGACACCTATTGTCTGGATCTGACCGGGCGCGCCTCGGAAGGCAAGCTGGACCGGGTGATCGGGCGTGAAGCGGAGCTGGATCGGGTGATCCAGATCCTTTGCCGCCGTCAAAAGAACAATCCCTGTCTCATCGGTGAGCCGGGTGTGGGCAAGACCGCCATCGCGGAAGCGCTGGCGTCCCGCATCGCGGAGAAAAAAGTACCTTACCGGCTTCTGAACAAAGAGGTCTTCCTGCTGGATCTTACGGGACTCGTGGCGGGCACGCATTTCCGCGGGCAGTTTGAAGGACGAGTCAAGAGCCTGGTGGAAGAGATCAAAAAACTGGGCAACGTGATCCTGGTCATCGATGAGGTGCATACCATCGTGGGCGCCGGGGATTCCGAAGGAGGCATGAGCGCCGCCAATATTTTAAAGCCCGCCCTTTCCCGGGGTGAGATCCAGCTCATCGGCGCCACCACACTGGCGGAATATAGGAAGTACATCGAAAAGGACCAGGCGCTGGAGCGCCGCTTCCAGCCGGTCATGGTGGAGGAGCCCAGCGTAGAGAAGACCGTGGAGATCCTGAAGGGCGTTAAGAAATACTACGAGACCTACCACGGCTTGCGGGTGCCGGATCGTATCCTGCGCACTACCGTGCTTCTGTCCGAGCGGTATATCACCGACCGTTTTTTGCCGGATAAAGCCATTGATATTCTGGATGAGGCCTGCGCCAAAAAGAATATCGACAGCGACGTGATCAACCGTCTGGACGCCTTGAAGGATGAAATGGAACGGGAAAAGAAGGAGCGGGAGGAGCTGGAGGCAAAGTCCGACCCGGACGACGCCACCTACGCCCGTATGGCGGAGCTGAAGGTCAGCGAAGCCCGGCAGGCGGAAGAGTTTGAAAGCCTGTCCCGCCGCCGGGACGGGATCGAGATCACCGTGGAGGACGTTGCCCGGGTCATCGAATCCTGGACGGGCATTCCCGCTTCCAGTATTTCCGAAAATGAATTTGAAAAGATCGCCGGATTGGAAGAGGAATTGAAGCGGCACATTATCGGGCAGGATAAGGCGGTGAGCGCCGTTTGCCGTGCCATCAAGCGCCACAGAGCCGGGATCTATATAAAGAAAAAGCCCGCAAGCTTTATCTTTGCGGGACCCACCGGCGTGGGGAAAACCGAGCTTGTCAAGCAGCTGGCGATGCAGCTCTTCGATAAGCCCGAGTCTTTGATCCGGCTGGATATGTCCGAGTTTATGGAGAAGCACTCCGTCTCCCGGATCATCGGCTCTCCTCCCGGATACGTGGGCTATGACGACGCGGGGCAGTTGACGGAAAAGATCCGCCGCAAGCCTTATTCCGTGGTGCTGTTCGACGAGATCGAAAAGGCGCACCCCGACGTTTTGAACATCCTTTTGCAGATCCTGGACGAGGGAAGGATCACGGACGCTCACGGCAAGGAAGTCAATTTTGAGAACACTGTGATCATTATGACGACCAACGCCGGCGCCAACGCGGGAAGCGTTGTTTCCGGCTTTGGCGAGAGCGGTGTGGAAACGGAAGAGAAGCGGACGATGAAAGGGCTGGAAAGTTTTCTCCGTCCCGAATTCATCAACCGCGTGGATGAGATCATCACCTTCTCCCACCTCACCCGGGAGGATTTCCGGGGGATCGCTCTTTTGCGCTTGAACGATTTGAAACAGAGTATGGAAGAGAAGGGGATGGAGCTTCGCTTTGACGACAAGGTGGTCGTTTTCGTGGCGGAGAAGTCCTACAGTGAAAAATACGGCGCGCGGAACATGGCGCGGTTTTTGCAGACCGAAGCGGAAGACCGCATCGCCCAATGCGTTATCGATCACTATTTGGAGAAGCCCTCCGCCATACGTCTTTCCGTCAAAGACGACCATTTGGAAGCGATTCCGGAGTAAGCGGAATGAATCTGCTTGAAGTCGATCTGGAGAAGCTGATCAGCATCCTGGGCACGGATATCCGTCTCGGGCTCACCGGAGAGCAGGTCCTTCGCAACCGACGGGAATTCGGGGAGAACGAGCTTGTGAAAAAGAGGCATACCGCCTCCTCTCTTGCCGGGAAAATCTTCGGCGACGTGATGATGATCATTTTCCTGGTGACAGGCTTGTTTGATTATCTCACCCATCACAACGCCGTTTCCTCGATCTGCGTGATCTTCGCCTCTCTGTTATACGCGGCGCTGGTGTTTGGCTCCTTTGCCTATATCCGGGGCGTGGAGGCGCGCATCCTGCCCTATGCGGGCGGGAAAGTACACGTGCGCCGGAACGGGCGGATCGTTTCCGTCTTGCGGAGCGAACTGGTGCCGGGGGATATCCTGATCCTGGAAAAGGGGGACGTGATCCCCTGCGACGGCGTCGTACTGGCGGAAAAGGATCTGTTCGTTTTGGAAGCGAGCGGGAAGCACACCCTTACCCCGTCTGTCAAACACAGCCACAGCCTGGTCAGCGCCGATGACAACGGCGTTTATCGGGATTGTCTCGTCTACGCCGGCAGCGTGGTGCTGGCAGGAGGCGCCCGCGTGTTCGTTTGTAACACCGGGGAGAATATCGTGGGTTTGGATAATCGCTCCGTCGCCCGCCAGGCGGGGGAGGAGAGCCGGATCTTCAAGCTGGTGATGAGCCTAAAAAAAGAGATCATGCTGATTTGGGTCTTCGCCTGCTTTATCATCTTTGCCTGGGGCGTCTTTCGCGGGCAGGACGTTTTCTCCATCTTTTATTACGGCGTTGCGATGGTGGTGGCGGCGTTCCCGTCCTCCGTGGAGTATTTCTGCTCCCTTTCCGGTGCCTATATGAGGGATCGCCTGTTCCGCGCCGGCGCCATCCTGCGGGATCCTTCCGCCGTCGACCGGATGTGCGACGTCAACCGCGTTTTTGTCCATTCGGCGGATTTTCTGTTTCACGATAAGCCTCTTGCCGCAACGTACTTCATCGGGGATAAGGAGTATGATTTCCGGGCGGATCACGTTCCCGCCAAGCCCCTTTTGGAAGATATGCTGCTTTCGGAAATGTCCCCGGCGTATCTGAACGATCCCAGACACAAGGATGAAAAGAACACCGAAAACGTCATCCTGTCAGCCGCCGCTCGCTGCGGTTTGCAGAAGCGCCGGCTGGAACGGGATTATCTGCACATCAAGCGTGTGGATCCGGACGGGTATCAAAAACTGTCCCGGGTCCTGGTCATGCGCTCTGAGCGATACCGGCTGATCGTCCGGGGGGATCCCCGGAGCGTTTTGGCGCTCTGCACCTCGTACCGGAGCGGGCCGGATGATCTTCCTTTGACGGAAGGGATGACGCTCTCCATACGCGCCGCCTTTCGCCGGCTTGCCGGGAACTGTGAGCGATTTGTGGCAGTGGCGGAGCTTTCGCTTTCATCTCCTCCCGAGGGAGATCTGATCGAATGCTGTAAGAATATGACCTATATGGGCGTTTTGGGTTTGTCCACCCCGGTCAGCGCCTCCGCGTCAGAAGCCATCAACGGCTGCGCCAAGGCGGGCATCCATACCTACCTGCTCACAGATGATTATCCCGAAACGGTCGAGTCACTTGCCAAAAGCGTGTCCATCATCCGGGAGGGAGATTATCCGGGCGCTCTGCGGTACGAGAGTTTTCTCCGGATGGATCACGGCGTCTTTGTGGCGGATGTGGAGCAGTATAAAGCCTTCTGCCGCTTCCCCGCGGAAGAAAAACGGAACGTCATTAGCTGCCATAAGAAAAACGGGAACGTGACCCTGTCTTTGACCGATACCTCGCGGGATATCCTGCCTCAGATGGAGGCGGACGTTTCCGTGGCGTCTCTGGGGGAGAGAAGTCCGGCGCTTCGCCTGAACGCGGACGTTTTGACCCGGGATAAGGATTTTGACCTGGTGCCGCTTTGCATTCGATGGTCGCGGCTGTTATATCAGAACGTGGTGCATATTCTGCAATTTCTGATCCTTTTGCAGGTATCCTTGTTCTTTTCAGTCTTTCTCAGCTTGGCGTTGAACAGGGACACGGTACTGCCTCTTCCCGCCATGCTTTTGGCGGGGCTCGGCGCGGCGCTGCCCTGTGTGTTCAACATCTACCACCGCCGGCCGGGTCCGGGAATGCCCCGGAAGGTGGGCGTTTTGAAAAACAGGATCAATTCTCTGCAGCTTCTGATCATCATGCCCGCCCTGGCGGGCTTGATGGGCGCGGCGGTAATGACCCTTTCCCGGCAGATCACGCTTTTTTCTTCCGGGAGCAGTGACGCGGCGGGAGGCGCCGCTCTGTTGACCTTCGTCTTTTCCGCCTGGTTTGCGTCTCTTTCCTTGAAAACGGAAGGAAATGTTTTCAGACATCTGCATCAGATCGGGAAAACGGGGCTCGTCACGCTTTTGGGAACGATCCTTGCAGCCGCCCTCGCGGTCTTCTCCCCCTTTGCCGCTTTGTATAATCCCTCCTATGAAGAATTCGGGTCGGGGCTTACCTTTGCCACCGTTTTTCTTGCGATCCTTCTTTCCCTGTTCCCGATGCTGATCATGGAGTTTATGAAGTACCTGAAGCGGGATCGCCGTCGCGGCGCGAACCGCAAAAAACGAGAGAAAAAAGAAGCCGCCTTTTTCAAAAAGCTTGCGGACAAGCTGGCGAAGCGTAAAAAAACGCTTGCATCGGAAGAAAAGGAAAGCGCCGCTGAGGAGATCCGTCTCCCCGAAGAGCCGGAGGAAACGCCTCTCCCCGAAGAGGTGGAGGAGCCGGCGGCGGAAGAAACAACCGTTGAAAATGATCTCAAGGAATTGCTTGCGATCATTCAAAAAACGGATGATCCGGGAGCGGGCGAACCGAATGAGTCGGAAGAGCCCGCGGAAGCGGATGATCCGGAACGATCAGAAAGGAGTGAAGAAACATGATCGTTACAAAAGACACCATTATCGGAGAAGTGCTGGACGCAGACGTGGAGACCGCGCCTTACTTCCTGGAGATCGGGATGCACTGCCTGGGCTGTCCCGCGTCCCGGGGCGAGTCCATCGAGGCGGCTTGCGCCGTCCACGGCACCGATCCCGCTCAGCTCGTCGAGAAGCTCAATGCCCACTTCGCCGACAAGGCGTAAGACGGCGAGCCTCCCGGAGCGGCTGAAAGCCATTGCCCGCCGCGTTCCCGACGGGGGCGTGGTGTGCGACGTGGGGTCTGACCACGGGCTTTTGCCGCTCTACCTTCTCCGGCGCCGCCCCGGTATGTCCGCCGTGGTGACGGATCTTCGTCCGCAGCCTCTGGCGCGAGCCGAAGCGGCGCTGACGGAAGGGGGCGTTTCTGACCGCGCCGTCTTTCTCTTGACGGATGGCATTGCGGAACTGGCGGATCGTCAGATCGACTGTTTCGTCATTGCCGGGATGAGCGGGGAGACCATTGCCCGTATCCTGTCCGAAGGACAAGGCGCCGTCCGCGCCGGTCAGTGCTTTTGCCTGCAGCCTATGAGCCACGAAGACTTGCTGCGCGCCTTTCTGATCCCGGCGGGATTTTGCATAACGGAAGAGGAAGTGGTTCGTGAGAACGGCAAACTTTTCCTTCTGATTTTTGCGACTTTTACCGGGATGGCGCGCCCTGTCCCGGACGATGCTTTTTGCGCTCTGGGGGACTGCTTGCCCCGCCGCCCCGGTGAATGGGGCAGGTCGTATTATGAAGAAAAGCGCCGTAGCCTGCAAAGCGTTGCCGAAAAGCGGCGCCTCGCAGGGATCGACGTTACGAAAGAAATGGATCTGATCGCTCGGATCGACCGTGTTTTGGAGGAAATGCCATGAAGATCTCCCGGATCGAAGCCTTTCTGGAAGAAGCTTTTCCCCGCTCTCTGTCCTGCGCGTGGGACAACGACGGGCTGCTGATCTGCCCGGATCGGGAAAGGGAAGTGAAGCGTGTTGTCACCTGCCTGGACGTGACGCTTTCCGTCATCGATAAAGCCGTTGAAACGGGAGCGGAATTGATCCTCAGCCACCATCCCCTCCTGTTCCGCCCCGTTTCCCGGATCGATGAAGACGAACTGATCGGGCAGAAGATCCTGCTTCTGATCCGTCACGGGATCTCCCTCATCTCTCTCCATACCCGTTTTGACGTCGCCGCCCACGGTTTAAACGCGCATTTCGCCAAAATACTGGGCGTTCTGGTGGAAGAGAAAGTATCTCTTTTGCCGGAAGAGCCGACTATCGGCGACGTAGGAGAGCTGGCGGAGCGTATGGCACCGGAGGAATTTGCCCGCCACGCCGCCGCCGTGCTGGACGCGCCGGTGCGCCTGTATTCCGCCGGAGGAACGGTGGAG
>CAMPCJ010000002.1 GCA_946645685.1 uncultured Clostridia bacterium
CGTCCAAAATCCCCGTTCTTGCATGGGGGTGATCGATGAATTTGGAGCAGTGATTGCCCATCACCGTAACGGCGTCGGCAATGCCGGGCAGGACGCTTTTTCGTCCGCCGGAAAATCCCGCGAAAAAGTGAGGCTCGATGAATCCCTCTGCAACCAGCAAGGACGCATCGGCAGCCACTTTGTCGATGATGCAATCCGGTCCGCTGGGAAGAGTCCCGATCTTCACGTTTTTGGATGGATCGTGGGCGTCGTGGACGACGATACGGTCTTGAAATTCGGCGTACAGATCATCGCCTAATTTTTCCCGCAGTTCTTTTACGCTTGTGGGACGGTGAAAACCGGTCGCCACGAGAAGCGTGATCGCAATGTCCGGGCTGCCCTCTCTCAACTCTTCGATCATAGGCGGTAAAATGTCCTTGCTGGGCACGGGGCGCGTGTGATCGCTGATGATGATCACACAATCCTTTTTTCCGACAGCTAACTGAGCCAAGCGGGGAGAAGCGATGGGACGCGCCATGGCTTCCCGAACGATTTTGATCCCGCTCCGTTTTTCTTCACTTATTTCAAGGGAAGGTTTCAGGATCGGCGTATCATCCGGTACAAACAGATCCTGGGTCGTTTTTCCGTAAAAGAAAGATACTTTTTTCATAGCGTGTTCCTTTCTCAATCTTAACTCATTTTATCCAAAATGAACTAAAAAAGCAATCTGTTTTCTTCGGATGAATCATCCCATTTTTGCTTATACTAAGAAAAAAGGAGGGATATCATGATTGAAGAAGATACGATCAAATTGCTCAGAGAATGTGACGCGGGCACAAAAATGGGCATTAAAAGCATCGAAGACGTTTGGGACCACGTTAAAAACGAAAAATTAAAAGAGGCTTTACAAAATACCCGACGGGAGCATATCGACCTGGAAAAGGAGATCCATACAGCTCTGAATCGTTTTTCCGATCAGGGAAAGGATCCGAATCCCATGGCGGAAACCATGTCCTGGCTGAAAAGTAACGTTAAACTCGCCATGGACGGAGCGGACAGTACTGTGGCGGATCTGATGACGGAGGGGTGCAATATGGGCATCAAATCCCTCAGGAGATATATGAATCAGTATACGGCGGCGGATGAAGACAGCAAGAGGATCGCTAACACCCTCATTTCTTCCGAGAAACGGCTGGTTGAAGCGGTCGCCGCTTATCTGTAAAATGCGAGGCTTTTGCCTCGCATTATTCTTGCATTCTTTTCAAGAAAGGAATATAATTGAAAAAAACGATACGGAGTCGGCATGAAACATTTTCGGATCAGCGGCATTCCTCTCGAATTGGATGAACCGGAAGCCGCGCTGTTAGATAAAGCCGCGAAAAAACTAAACACTTCCAAAGCTCAGATCCACTCTGTTTCTTTGTTTCGCAAAAGCGTTGACGCAAGAAAAGGGAGGGTGCGTTTTTCCTGCACGGTCGACGTTGCCGTCGATGGTTTTGTCTCAACGTCACCGCAGATCCGCGTGATCGATCCTGAGGAGAAGCTTGTCGTTCCGTTTCACGGTCCTGCTTCCAAAAGACCCGTCGTTGTCGGTTTTGGACCCGCCGGTATGTTTTGCGCCCTGGTTTTAGCAAGGGCGGGACTTTGCCCCCTGGTGCTGGAACGGGGAAAAAAGACGGAGGATCGCGTGAAGGACGTTGACCGTTTTTTCCGGACGGGCGATCTTGACCCGGAATCCAACGTGCAATTCGGAGAAGGCGGCGCCGGCACGTTTTCCGACGGAAAGTTAAATACCCTTGTCCGTGATCGGGACGGTCTGGGGCGGTTTGTGCTGGAGACCTTTGTTTCTCACGGCGCGCCCGAGGAGATCCTTTGGCAAAACAAACCCCACGTGGGAACGGATTATCTTCGCAAAATCGTCATGAACCTCAGACGGGAGATCGAAAAACTCGGCGGGGAAGTGGCGTTTGAAACTCGTTTTGTTAAGCCGATCATAGAGGGGGAAAGGCTTACCGGAGCGTTGATCCATTGTCCCGAAGGAGAACGTGTGATCGATTGCGACTCTGTTTTTCTGGCGCCCGGTCACAGCGCGAGAGACCTGTTCGTCAATTTGAGAGAAGCCGGCGTTCCTCTCGAGAAAAAGGTTTTCTCCGTAGGCGTTCGCATCGAACATAAACAGTCCTGGCTGGATCAAAAACAGTATGGGTCATTCGCAGGCCATCCAAAGCTTCCGGCGGCGGATTATAAACTTGCCGTCCCTACAAAAACAGGGAAGACTCTTTATACCTTTTGTATGTGCCCGGGAGGCGTTGTGGTGCCTTCCACCGGGAACAGAAACGCCGTCGTTACCAACGGTATGAGCGCCTTCGCCAGAAACGAAGAAAATGCGAATGCCGCTTTGCTCGTCAGCCTTACGCCGGAAGAGATGCCGGGAGATCTGTTTGAGGGATTTTCCTTTCAGAAAAGGCTGGAGGAAGCGGCGTTTCAAATGGGAGGCGCCACCTACGCCGCTCCCGGACAAACCGTTGGGGATTTTTTGAAAAATCAATCCTCCCGCTCTTTCTGTTCCGTCCGTCCCAGCTACGCCCTCGGCGTTGTCCCCGGAAATCTTTCGCCCTTGTTTCCTCCTTTGATCCATGAATCCATTCGCGACGGCATTTTATTGATGGATGAAAAACTTGCCGGGTTTGCCGATCCGGAGGCTGTCTTGACCGGACCCGAAACAAGATCCACCTGTCCGGTGAGGATCATAAGAGACGAGGGAAGACAAAGTGCCGTCGCCGGGATTTACCCCGTGGGAGAAGGCGCCGGATACGCCGGCGGTATCATGTCCGCCGCTATGGATGGGATCAAAAGCGCCTTTGCCTTTCTGAACGCTTTGAACGGACAGGATCAGAACGTGTGACAAAGCGTTGTTTTCCTTGACTTGAAATCACCTCTATGATAAAATATCCATATAAATGAATCCTTTGATCCATCTTATCGAAAGGTTTGGTACCGTTATGACCAAGAACCTGAAAAAGGTCATTTCCATCTTGCTTTTATCATCACTGCTGATCTCGCTGATGCCGCTTTCCGTTTCGGCCGCGGACGTTTCAAGAGTCAGCGTGGATTTGTTTGCGCCGAACGGAAGCGACGTTGCTGAAGGGGAGTCGTTCACCATCGAAGTGAGCGTTTCTTCCAATATGGGCTTTAGCGCCTTGACGCTTTTGGTTGATTTTGATGACAGAGCGTTTGAGCTTACCGAAAAGCAAAACGGGGATCTTGTGCCGGATGAATACTTCGTCCCCAACGCATCGCTGGACAGCGGCGACGCCACTCTTGCTTTTCAGGATTTTCTTGCCCTTTCTGACTGGACCGGCGTTGGTACGCTGGCACGTTTGACCTTTTCGGTAAGACCCGGCGCATCTATCGGCGACCACTATATTCGGGTCACGCCGGTTTTGAATACCGCGCTTTCTGTTTCGGGAAATTCCGTTATGGATGTCGACGCAAATAGAGCGTCGCTTTATATGTCCGTCACATCCGCTCCGGCGTCCGAGGCTTCTTTGGATTTGTACGTATCCTCCGTCGGATCCTCCGACAACGACGGATTGAGCGTCGCCGCCCCCTTGAAATATCTCGATGAAGCGTTTTCGTATGTAAAAGAAAACAAGGACGTCTTGAACGGCAGGGACGTCGTCATTCATCTCTCGGGAAGAGTTTATACCAACGATCCAAGTCAGGATAACGGTATTTCCGCCATCGGTGACCCCGCGCTATCCAATCGCTTTACCATTACCAGCACGAATCTTTCATTGCCGGGCACTTTGATTCATTCCTACAATTACGGAAACACCGGCTTGACGGAAAACGGCATCATTCTTGAGAATGATTTTACGTTCCGGCACATCCGTTTCGCGTCATATCCCGTTTCCGATCCTCAAAACAGCGGCAAAATGAACGAAGAGCGGGCGTTTTATTGCAACGGGCACGATTTTACCATCGGTGAAAATTGCGATTTTACAAACGCGAACAACCTGCCGGTCTCCGCATCCGATTTTGTTTATGACGAATATGAATTGTACCCTGTTTTTTTCGACGATAACGAGGGCTCCACGGATCCGTCTTCTACGGAATATGCCTTCCGCTATTCCGTTTACGGCGGAGGAGTTGATCCGGATACCGATATTACCGATGATTATAAAGTGTCCGTTTCTTCCGGCACGTTTTATCGAATCGCTCCGTTGATGACCTACGGGGGAAAAATCAGCGCGAAAAACGTGTCTTGCACCGTTTCGGGAAATACCGTCGTAACAGAGCGCCTGTATGCCGGCCCCTGCGCGGCGGGTGATCCTGCCGGCAACGCTTTCTCTCATCATTTGCCCCTTGCTTCAAACGTTGATATGACCATTTCCGGGAACTGCGTGATCGACACGTATATCGGCGGCGCGGGAGAATTTGCGGATAAAGATATGATCCTCACCGGAAACGTTGTGACAACGGTGAAGGATGATCCGACAATGAACCGTTACCTTGGCGGCGGGGATCTCGGCACCAGAACGGGATCTGTCACCAATATCATCCGGGGCGGTACCTTCCTTGATTTCTTTGCGGGCGGCGCCTGGGGAGATACAAAGGCGGCAAATAACGGCACCGTCGGAAACATCACTACGACGATCTTTGCCGGAGAATTCCATAACACCATTTACGGTGCCGGCTGCTACACGCCAACCGTCGGGAACGTAGAGCTTACCGTTACCGGTAACGGCGTCAACGGTTTGGACAACTGCACCAAGCTTTATAACCCCAATTCCGATGGAGGAAGAGCCCTTTACGGCGGCAGCCAAAAGACAGGCGGCACGATAACGGGTAATATCACCCTAACGCTCAGCGGGTGTTATCTGGACGCTTCCGTATATGCCGCCGGTGCAGCCCCGGTTCACGGAAACATTTACGTGAATAACTACGGCGCCTTGTTCAAATCCGGCAGAAGTATGTGGATGGGCAATACCAATACCGGATCCAGCGTCTACGGCGACGTTCATTACAAGCAGACGGGCGGCACCGTTCCCGGTTCCTTCGGGTGTTCCGGCTTCAGCACCGTTGCGGGCGGCGGTAACGTTTTCGGCAATGCTTATATGGATCTTTCCGGTGGTACCATCGGATCCTTTAAGCTCAATCCGTCCGGCACGTATCAGGATAAACCGCTTGTGGGCAAACTCAGCGGAAACAGCGTTCTGAACGTCGATATTTCTAAAAAGGACGTGAGCATAAACGGAATGCCCGCTTTTGACGGTCTTTTGATCGATCATTTTACAGGCGGAAGCGGTACCTTGACCGTGCCCGGCAACAAGTACGTGGTAGTCAATCATTTTTCCGGAAGCAAAGCGACGGTAAAAACCGGATCGTTTACCAACAGCGGTGCTTTTCTGACGATGCCGCAGGAGGATGTGAAAAAATACGTCGGCGGGATCAAAGTGCTGGTCGCAAACGCCTCTATCAACGACGCCGTTTCTGAATCCGGCAAAGAGCATATCTGGTATAAATCCGTTCCCGATAATCCCATTTTCGGTTTTACACTGCTGCCGGACGACAAAATCGCCATGCGCGTCATTTTCGACTCGAACGCTCCCACGTCAGACGGGCAGTATCAGTATTCCGTTGACGGCGGCAACACCTTTGAAACGGTCAGTTACGAGAAGAACGGGACTTTTGAGGGGATCAGCGGAAAAGCGGCAAGTTTTGTGATCCCCGCCATCGAGCCGACGCGTTTTAATGATACGATTTTGCTTCGCCCCAACAAATCTACCGCTCCGGTGCCGTACAGTATTGCCCGCGCCTGCGTGGACGTGGTTGACACAAGAAGCGGCGGCGCCTTTGTTTACGACGATGGTTTTCGTGATCTTGCTCAGTCCATTTTGAATTACGGAAACTGCGCTCGAAAATTCTTTGATTATAACGTTCGATCCCTCGCCTCTGCCGAATACGCCGTTCAGCTGGAAAGCTTTGATACTTGGGATGACGTCACTGCGGCAGGAAACGCGGTTTCTGATCCTGTCTTCGTCCCCGTCGGCATTTCGCTTACTTTGGTCGATTCTATCCGGCTTAACGTGTGGTATCAAGTTGATAAGAACGTGGATTTGTCAGCGTTTTCCGTCAAAGTGAACGGTACGGACGTATCGGCGACTCTCACCCGTCGGGACGATACATTCTGCACCATTGGCATCGAAGTCAGCGGTAAGGATATCACGGCGCCGTATACCGTTCAGGTCTTCAAAGGCAACGCGGCAAGTTCCAATACGCTTTTGTCCTCTGTCGGCTCCTATTGCCATATGATCCGGTCTATTTTAGATAACGGGCAGTCGCTCTCGGATCATGATCTTGCGCTTCTGGAGCTTTGCGGCAGCATCAGTACCATGTTCCATTATCGCAGCGCATATTTTTCCATTTGATATGATTTTGACAGATCCTGCGGCAATTTTGCCGCAGGATCTGCTTTCATGTTACCATTTTCATAAAATTATGGGAAAGCCTTTACAAAACTCATTTTTTTCAGTAAAATAATGGATGATAAATCACTTGTATATGATTTGATTTTATACTGTTTGCGGAGGTTCTTATGCCCATTGCTTATCGACGTATCTTATTGAAATTATCCGGTGAAGCGCTCTGTCAGGGAGCGAAGGACGGAGCTATTTACAACTATGAATTACTGAATGAGATTTGCGGTAAAGTTGCTCAATTGAACAAGCTCGGCGTGCAGATCGCCATCGTCGTCGGCGCCGGAAATATCTGGCGCGGTAAGCAGGGAACCGATTTCGAGCGGGTTCGCGCCGATCACATGGGCATGCTCGCCACGACCATTAATGCCCTTGCCATTCAGGATGACCTGATCCGCCAGAACGTAGACGCCAGAGTGATGACCGCTGTTAAAATGGAAACCTTTGCCGAGCCCTATAACCACGATCGAGCCATGGAGCATCTGAATGCCGGGCGCGTGCTTGTTTTTGCTTGCGGAACGGGCAGTCCTTATTTTTCCACCGATACGGGAGCCGCTCTCCGCGCGAGGGAGATCGACGCTGACGCCGTTTTGCTTGCCAAAAACATTGACGGGGTTTATACCGCCGATCCACGGAAGGATCCCGCGGCAAAACTGATCCCTTCCATCACTTACACCGAAGTGATCGAAAAGAAATTGGCAGTTATGGACTTTACCGCCGTCAGCTTTTGTATGGAAAACAAATTGCCCGTTTTGGTATTCGGGCTCAATGATCCGGAAAACATAATTCGGATCTGCAGCGGCGAAAAGATCGGCACTGTTGTCAGTGATTGATCCTTCCATAAATAACATTGAGAAAGGAACAGATAGTATGAAACTGGACGTCTCTCTTTATGAAGAAAAAATGAAAAAATGCATCGCTGCCGTAGAGCGCGAATTCGGCACCGTTCGTGCCGGGAGAGCAAGCCCGACGGTTTTAGACCGGATCACGGTGGATTATTACGGCGCGCAGACCCCCATTCAGCAGCTTGCCCAGATCTCCACCCCGGAGCCCCGATTGCTGGTGGTTTCCCCCTGGGATCCCAAGTGCGTCAAGGAAATCGAAAAAGCCATTTTGGCTTCCGATTTAGGCATTACCCCTCAAAACGACGGTAAGACCATTCGCTTATCCTTCCCGCAGCCTACGGAGGAACGGCGCAAAGAATTGACCAAGCAGGTGTCCAAGATCGCCGAAGAGGGAAAGGTCGCCGTCCGCAACGTTCGCAGAGACGCGATGGATAAAATCAAGGCTATGAAAAAGAACGGCGAAATGACGGAAGATGAGCAGAAGATCTCAGAAGATGAGGTGCAGGGTCTCGTCAACGATTACGTGAAAAAAATGGACGCCATTGCCGCCGATAAAAACAAGGAGATCATGTCCTTTTGATGAGTGAAAAGAATACCATACTGAAAGGCGGGGCTATGCCCCGCCATATCGGTATCATTATGGACGGAAACGGCCGCTGGGCAAAAAAGCGCGGACTGCCTCGCGTGGCGGGACATAAGGAAGGTGCCGAGAATTTTAAACGGATCGCGGAGCATCTTGTCGATCTGAACATTGAAGTGTCCACGTTTTACGCTTTTTCCACGGAAAATTGGAAAAGACCTGCCGCGGAGGTCAATAACATTATGTCACTGTTGGTGGATTACCTGGTAGAATGGCAGGGGATGCGCAAGGATAAAAATATGCGCTTCCGTTTCATTGGCGACAGAAGCGCTTTTTCCGATCGCATCCAAAAGCTGATGGCTGACGTGGAAGAAAAGTCAAGCGTGTATTCAAATCAACTGAACCTTGCGTTGAATTACGGTGCGCGTGATGAATTGGCACGCGCATTCAATCTGCTTTACGAGGAACATAAAAGCCCGATCACGCCGGATGATATTTCCCGGGCGCTCTACACGAAAGATCAGCCGGATGTGGATCTGATCATTCGTACCGGCGGTGAAAAACGTTTATCCAATTTTTTGTTGTTTCAGTCCGCATACGCTGAACTGTTTTTTACCGATAAGTATTGGCCTGATATCAAGAACGAAGATATTGATGAAGCGATCCTGTTTTTTCAAAACAAAGATCGCAGATTCGGAGGACTGACACAGGGGAGGTGATTGATTATGAAGCGAGTTATAACGGCATTGGTTGGCATTCTGATCCTTATTCCGGTTTGTATTTATTCTCATACATTGGTCTGGCCTCTGGTTATGACCCTTTTGACGGAGATCGCAACCTTTGAGATCCTCCGATGCACCGGTGTATATAATAAGCCGTTATTTGCGATTCCGTTTTACGGGTTTGCGCTGTTGCCCACGGCAGTATGGATCTTTTCCGATCTGCATATCGCCATGACCCGTGTGATCGTTTCAGCGGTTTTTCTTCTGTTCCTGTGTGAGTTCATGTCCATTATCTTCACCAGAGATACACTTAGCGGTGACATAGTCTACAGCTCCATCGCTCTGGTGATCTACGTTGTATTGGCCTTTACCGCGCTGATCATGTCTCGCAGGTTTTCGTATGGCGGATACATTTTCATTCTGGTTTTCCTCGGCGCCTGGGGCAGCGATACGTTTGCATTCCTCACCGGGAAACTCATCGGTAAACACAAGTTATGCCCGGAGATATCTCCGAAAAAAACCATTGAAGGCGCCATAGGCGGTATTATCGGTAACGCTTTGCTGTTCGCGTGCTATGCGCTTCTTTTGAACAACGTGATCAAAACGGAAGTACATGCCGGTGTTTGGCAATTCGCCGTTTTAGGCTCTGTACTTTCCGTCATGGGGCAATTGGGGGATATGTTTGCCTCTTCCGTCAAGCGTAATTACGGCATCAAGGATTTTGGAAATGTTTTCCCGGGACATGGGGGCGTTCTGGATCGTTTTGATTCCAATCTCGGGATCTCCTGCGCTTTATTTTTGGTCTACAACGTATTTGGCAGCAGTTTTCTGATGGGATGAAAAAGCGAGTTTTGGTTTTGGGATCCACCGGATCCGTCGGCCGTCAGGCGCTGGAAGTCATTGCGGAAAGAGGCTTTGTACTGACCGGCATATCCGCAGATCATAATATTAAAATCCTGGAAGAGCAGATCCGCGCGTTTCACCCGGCATTTTGCGCCGTTCGTGATGAAAACGCGGCGAAGCTGTTAAAAATTGCCGTCGGTGATACGAATACCACCGTTCTTGCCGGTGAAAGCGGAATTTTAGAAATGTGCGCGAACTGCCCGGCTGACATTGCCGAGAATTCCATTCTCGGCTCCGCCGGCATCATGCCGACGCTGTATTTGATCCGCCGCGGCGTTGATATTGCCATGGCGAACAAAGAACCGATCGTTGCCGCCGGCGAAATCATTTTGGAAGAAGCGCGTAAAAACAACGTTCACATCCTGCCGGTCGACAGCGAACATTCCGCCGTTTTTCAATGCTTGTCCGGCTCCTTTAATGATAGGCGGTACGTGAAAGAACTGGTACTTACCGCTTCCGGCGGTCCCTTTTTCGGAAAGGACAGAAGCTTCCTTTCCGGCGTTACACCGGAAATGGCGATCGCCCACCCGGTATGGCATATGGGCAAAAAAATCAGCGTAGATTCTGCGACTTTGATGAATAAGGGTTTGGAGCTGATCGAAGCTGTGCGCCTGTTTTCCGTCGCGCCGGACAACGTAAAGATCACCGTTCACCGGCAATCGATCGTGCATTCCATGGTTACCTTTGTGGACGGATCGACGATGGCACAAATGGGTCATCCGGATATGCGCCATTGCGTTCAGTTTGCGCTGACTTGGCCGGAAAGGACTGAAGGAGTGTGCGCTCCCCTCGACTTTACCGAAGCGCTGAATTTAACGTTTGAGCCCGTCGATGAAGAAACGTTTTCTTTGATCGGCGTCGCCAGGGACGCCGTTCGCCGCGGCGGCACTTATACAACTGTTCTGAATGCAGCCAACGAAGCCGCAGTCTCCTTGTTTCTGGATAAAAAAATCGGTTTTTTGGATATATTTGATCTTGTCACAGACGCAGTCGAAAAACACAACGGTGAACCGGCAGGATCCGTTGAAGATATTTTATCGATTGATTTTGAAACGAAAAGACATATTTTCAGCCGTTTTTGAATGTACTTTTTTCGGGATGGCAACAATAGTAGTATGGATTAAGTCGGAAAGGCGAACCCTTTTATGCAAACCGTTATTGGCATTTTAGTCGCTGTTTTGGTGTTCGGGGTCATGATCTTCATTCATGAGTCTGGTCATTATATTGCCGCGCGTCTCTGTAAGGTGAAGGTACTGGAATTCGCAGTCGGTATGGGACCGAAACTGTTTTCTCGCACCTCCAAAAAAACAGGGATCGTTTATTCTTTGCGCTTATTCCCCATTGGCGGATTTACCTCCATGGAAGGGGAAGACGGTGAAAACCAGGATCCGCACGCTCTGGTGAACCGTCCGAAGTGGCAGCGGTTTATCGTCTTGTTTGCCGGATCCTTTGCCAATATTCTGACCGGCGTGATCGCCATGTTCGTTTATTTGTCCTTGACGATGAACGTTGGCTCCAACATCGTGGCACAATTTAATGAAAACGCCGTTTCCGAACAATACGGCCTTCAGGTCGGAGACGAGATCGTACGAATCAACGGTGAAAAAATGATCTCCTATATGGACGTTATGAATAAGATAACGTTGGACGGGACGGAACCTTTGGATCTGACGGTCGTCCGTGGGGGAGAAACGATCACGCTGGACGACGTTCAGTTTGCCGTAACGGAAGAGGACGGCATTCCTTATGCACAAGTCGATTTTCTGTTTCTCGGTGTCAAGCCGGGATTCGGCACCTTGATCAAGCAAACGTTTACTCATTCTGTCGCCACTGTCAAGGTGATCTATAAAACCCTTGTTGATTTGATCCGAGGCAGATACGGCATCAAAGGCGTCAGCGGGCCGGTGGGAACGGTTTCCGTGATTACGGAATCTACGAAATACGGCTTTTCCTCCGTTTTATTTTTGTTTGTGTTCATTTCTCTGAATCTCGGTGTGATGAACCTGCTTCCCTTGCCCGCGCTGGACGGAGGCCGCATTCTGTTCCTGCTGATCGAAGCAATCCGCCGCAAACCGATCAAGCCGGAAGCGGAAGGGTACATTCACCTTGCGGGGATGGTCGTTCTGCTTTTGTTTATGGCGGTCATCACCGTTTTCGACGTGATCAAATTGTTTTGAGAGGAACTCTTTTATGCGTAAAATGACGAAAAAAGTCAGGATCGGCGATCGCGCGATCGGAGGCGATTCTCCCATTCTGATCCAGTCTATGACCTGCACGCCGACTTCTGATTTTGAGGGGACGCTGGGTCAGATCCTGGAGCTGGAAAAAGCGGGGTGCGACATTGCCCGTGTGACGGTGAACAATATGGACGCCGTTAGAAACGTGTATCGTCTGAAAGAGAATTCTCATATTCCGCTTGTGGCTGACGTTCATTTTGATTATCGCTTTGCCGTGGAGGCGGCGCACGCGGGCATTGATAAGATCCGCATAAATCCCGGCAACATCGGAAACAAGAACAACGTAAAAAAAGTCGTTGACGCCTGCAGGGAAAAGAACATACCCATACGGATCGGCGTCAATTCCGGCTCGGTTGAGCGCAACATCTTATTTGAGTGCAAAGGACCTACCGCCCAAGCCTTGTATTTGAGCGCCATGGCGGAGGTCCGCATTCTTGAGGAGCTGGATTTTAATGACATCGTTATCTCTGTCAAATCCAGCGACGTACATACCATGATCGAAGCCAACCGACTGATCTCTCAAGCCTGCGATTATCCGCTGCATCTCGGCGTAACGGAAGCGGGTTTGCCGGAAAGCGGGATCGTAAAATCCGCCATTGGGATCGGCTCTTTGCTGACCGACGGGATCGGTGATACCATTCGTGTTTCTTTGACGACCAGGGATCTGAAACAGGAAGTTATTGCCGCGAAAAAGATTTTGGCTGCCTGCAATTTGCTGGAGCATCACATTGACGTGATCTCTTGTCCTACCTGCGGCCGCACCCAGGTGGATCTTGTTTCGCTGGCTTCAAAAGTGGAAGAAGAGATCGAAAAGCGTCAGATCCGCCCGAAACGGAATCTGAAGGTAGCCGTTATGGGCTGCGTTGTCAACGGGCCCGGAGAAGCCACATGGGCGGACGTTGGTATAGCAGGCGGCACGAAGGACGTGCTTCTTTTTACGCACGAGGGCGCTTCCTTCAAAAAAATTCCCGAAGAAAACGCAGTCGAACGCTTGATGGAAGAGATCGTTCGTCTGTCTGAGGAAGAATCATGAGCGAGAAAGCAAAACGACCGTTTCTTGAACTGTTTTCCAAATATCATCCGGATGAAGCCACCCGGCAGATCCTTGACGAGCTGACAGATTACAGTTACGGGATCAACAAAGAAACGCGGGACATCCGGATCCGGCTGGATTTTGATAAGCTTGTCCCGAAATATCGCCTTTACGCCATAGAAAAAGGGATCAAAGAAGACTATGAATTGAATTCCTGCTTTATTTTTCCTCATTATCCTTCCAATCTGTTTAGTGAGGGATACAAGGACGAGCTGCTTTTAGAGTTGTCCCGTTCCACCAGCCTTGCCAAAGGCTTTTTTGACGATTGCAAGATGACGGTTAGCGAGCGGGAAGTTGTCTTTGATATGAAAGACGGATATGCAAAGCTACCCAGCGCAGCCGAATGTGAACGGATCCTGGAAGAGATCATTTGTAAAGAATTCGATCTGAGACTGAATGTAAAACTGCAAGCCGGAGAATTCGATCTGAGAAACTATACCGAGCAGTATAACTACACCATGCTCTTTGAATCCGCTTCTACAAGGGCATCCGACGGGAAGGATGGCGATAAAGCCCCGTTTAGAAATGTTCAGCGGGATGATGGCTCCGTTATCCCCAATTCTATCTGCGAAGGCGGCGCGTTTACTTTTGATAGGGAGAAAAAAATAGTTCAAGCGGGTTTTATGACGTTTGATCTGTCAGAACCTGTCCCCGTGTACGGAAGAAAATGGAAGGACGCGGATTTTGAACTTCTGCATCCGCTGCAAGATCTGAGCAGTAATTTAGGGAACGTTTGCTTTTGCGGATATGTCATTCCTACGGAAAAACCGGACGTTACGCCCATGCGGGGAACGGACGGCGAGAGATTTAAGTTTTACGTTTCGGACGGCGCGTCATCCGTTACGGTCAAGGTGAGCGGCGCGACGGATAAGATCGCACCGCTGGAGAGCCTTATGCCCAATACCCCCGTCCTGATCCAGGGATCCATGCGCTTTGATGCCTATGAGAATGACTACATCATTAAGCCGAATTCCGTTTCTACCGTCAAAACACTCGGGAGAGAAGATAACGCGCCCGAAAAAAGGGTCGAATTGCATCTGCATACCAAAATGAGTACCATGGACGGCACCATGGATCCCAACGATGCCGTAAAACAAGCTGCCGCCTGGGGTCATAAAGCTGTCGCGATCACAGACCACGGAAATCTGCAAGGGTTTCCGGAGGCCATGCTGGAAGCAAAAAAACGCGGTATCAAGGTTATATACGGCATAGAAGGATATTTTGTCGATGATACCTCCCGCGCCATCTACGGAGAAGCGCACGGATCCTTTCAGGATACGGAATTTGTTATATTTGACATAGAGACCACCGGACTTTCTCCTTTGACTTGTCAGATCACGGAGATCGGCGCCGTCCTGTATAAGAACGGGGAAGTGTTGTCTACTTTTTCCACGTTTGTCGATCCCGGAATGCCAATTCCCGGCGAGATCACGGAATTGACTGGCATCACGGATGAAATGGTCAAAGGAGCGCCCAAACCGGGACAGGCAGTCAAAGAATTTCTCGCGTTCGCCGGGGATCGGCTCCTGATCGCTCATAACGCCAATTTTGATATGGGCTTTATCAAAAAAGCGGCGGAAGATAACGGCTTTTCTGTTCCCAACGCGTATTTGGATACCCTTGCGCTTTCCCGTTCCATCAACCCGGAATTAAAAAAACATAAGCTCGATACCCTTCAGGAGTATTTCGGTTTAGAAGATTTCAATCATCATCGCGCCTTTGAGGACGCGGAAATGCTTGGAAAGATCTTTGACGCCATGATCGCCAAAATGGGCAAAAGCGGTATTATCGATCTGGACGGTATGATCGCCAGTATGGCATCCTCCAGCGACCCCAGAAAGATCCGCGAAGTGTATCACATCATCATTTTGGTGAAGAACCTCGTCGGCTTGAAGAATCTTTATAAGATCGTTTCCAGGTCATATCTGGATTATTATGCGAGAAGGCCCCGCATCCCGAAAACCCTGCTTCAGGAGTACAGGGAAGGATTGATCGTCGGATCGGCTTGTTCCGAAGGAGAATTGTATCAAGCCATCCTTGCCGGCAAAAGCTTCGGAGATCTCCTGCGGATCACGGAGTTTTATGATTATCTGGAAGTCCAACCGGTGGGAAATAACGGCTATTTGCTTCGCAGCGGTCAAGTGGACAGTGTTGAAAAACTACAGGAAATCAATAAGACCATATTGAAGCTTGCCGAAAAGAAAGAGAAACTCGTTGTTGCAACCGGAGACGTCCATTTTCTGAATCCCAACGACCAGATCGGTCGTCAGATTTTGCTTGCGGGAATGAAAATGAAGGGCGCCGACGAGGATGTTCCGTTGTACTTCCGTACCACGGACGAAATGCTGTCGGAATTTGCCTATCTGGGTGAAGATAAAGCGAAAGAGCTTGTCATTACCAACCCCAACAAGATCGCCGATATGATCGAAGAGATCCGACCCATTCCCGAAGGGCAATATCCTCCCTCCATTGAAGGCGCCGTGGAAGAACTGAACAAGGCCTGCTACGAAAAAGCTCATCAAATGTACGGCGACCCTTTGCCGGATCCTGTGGAAGATCGCTTGAAGCGGGAATTGAACGCCATTGAGACCCACGGCTTTTCCGTTTTGTACGTAATTGCCCGAAGACTGGTGCAAAACAGCGAAAGCAAGGGGTATTTGGTCGGATCCCGCGGATCCGTCGGATCATCCTTTGTAGCGACTATGGGCGGCATTTCCGAAGTAAATCCGCTTGTTCCGCACTATCTGTGTCCGAATCCGGATTGTAAGCACAGCGAATTCATCACGGACGGATCCGTCGGTTCCGGATTTGATCTGGATCCGAAAGAATGTCCTTTGTGCGGCACGCAGATGAAGACGGACGGTCACGATATCCCGTTTGAAACGTTCCTTGGCTTCTTTGGAGATAAGTCCCCTGATATCGATTTGAACTTTTCCGGGGACGTCCAGGCGGACGCGCACGCGTATACGGAAGAATTGTTCGGCGAAGGAAACGTGTTTCGAGCCGGAACGCTGGGGACCCTCGCCGACAAAAACGCTTTCGGGTATGTAAAAAAATACTTGGAAGAAAAAAATCTTCACGTGAACACCGCCACGGAAAAGCTTTTGATCTCCAAATGCTCCGGCGTCAAAAAAACCACCGGGCAGCACCCTGGCGGCATCATCGTTATTCCCCGTGACAAAGACGTGTATGATTTTACGCCTGTTCAGCACCCGGCGGACGGAGAAGGAACGAAGACCATCACGACGCATTTTGCTTTCAAGTATCTGCACGATACGGTGTTAAAGCTTGACATTTTAGGTCATGATGTTCCTACAAAGTATAAAATGCTTGAAAAATACACCGGCATCAACGTTCTTTCCGTTCCCATGAAGGACGATAAGGTGATGAGTCTCTTTGCGTCTCCCTCCGCTTTGAATTGTGATCTAAGTGCGATCGGAGTGGAAACCGGGACTCTTTGTCTGCCTGAATTCGGAACGAAGTTCGTTCGTCAGATGTTGATGGATACCCGCCCGAAAACCTTTGCCGACCTATTGCAGATATCCGGTCTTTCCCACGGTACAAACGTTTGGCTCGGGAATGCCCAGGATCTGATCAAAGAGAATATTTGCACCATTTCCGACGTGATCGGGACCCGCGACGATATCATGACGTATTTGATCTATCACGGCATGGATAAGAAAATGAGTTTTGATATCATGGAGAAGGTCAGGAAGGGGAAAGGCTTGATCCCGGAGTGGGAAGAAGAAATGAAAAAGCATGACGTGCCGGATTGGTACATTTCTTCTTGCAAAAAGATCAAGTATATGTTCCCGAAAGCGCACGCCGCGGCATACGTGATATCCGCCATTCGCCTTGCCTGGTTCAAGGTGTATCACCCCGTTGAGTTTTATTGCGCTTACTTTTCCGCCGCTCCGGAAGGGATGGATCAAACCTTGATCATGCAGGGAAAAGAGGGCATTCTCTCTATCCTTCACAATCTCGAAGGGATCGGCAAATTATCGCAAAAAGAAAAGGCGACCAGCGACGCGATGCAGATCACCTATGAGATCCTGAGTCGGGGAATAGAGATCCTGCCTGTTAATCTTTTCAAATCCGACGCGAAATTCTTCCTTCCGGAAGACGGAAAGATCCGTTTGCCGTTTATCTCCATTCCGGGTCTGGGGCTTTCCGCGGCTGAGATCATTGCGCAGACCGTAAAGGATAACAACATTTATTCCATCGAGGAATTCAAGGAAAAGAGCGGGATGGGAAAAGGCGTGATGGAGACGCTTCGTCAGAACGGCGCGTTTGAAGGGATGCCTGAAACGAATCAGCTTTCACTCTTCGACTGAAGTTTTTTGTGTAAAAAATGTCGTTTTACCTTGCATTCTTGTTTAAATATGATATAATTTGCAAGGCTTATATTACTTATTACAGAAAGGACGAGTAACATGAAAGAATTAGTCGGTGCCGCAATTATCGGCCAGTCCGGAGGCCCCTCCTCTGTGATCAACGCTTCCGCGTACGGTGCGATCAAAGCAGGGCTTGACAGCAAGTGCATTACCAGAGTGCTCGGCGCTCTGAATGGTATTCGCGGCGTGCTCGATGACAATCTCATTGACATGGGCAAGGAGGATCCGGAAGAGCTGGCTCTTATGAAGTACACGCCTTCTTCCGCGCTCGGCTCCTGCCGCCATAAACTGGCGGATCCCGACGTAGATGATACCGAATATAAGCGGATCCTTGAGATCTTTAAAAAGTATGACGTCCGCTATTTCTTCTATAACGGCGGCAACGACTCCATGGATACCTGCAATAAGATCTCAAAATTCTGCTTGAAGAACGGATATGAGTGCCGCGTCATGGGTATTCCCAAAACGATCGATAACGATCTTGCCGGCACAGATCATTGTCCCGGTTTTGCTTCCGCGGCAAAATACATCGCCACCGCCACGATGGAGATCTTCCGCGACGCCAACGTATATGATACCGGTATGGTGACGGTTCTTGAAATTATGGGGCGTAACGCCGGTTGGCTTACGGCGGCTGCGTCTCTTGCCAATTTGAAAGGGCAGGGACCTGATTTTATTTATCTGCCGGAAGTGGATTTTGATATCGACCGTTTTCTGGATAAAGCGGTGGAAGTTTATAATAAGAAAAAGAAGGTCTTCATCGCCGTTTCCGAGGGGATCCATGATAAGAACGGCAAGCTGATCTCCGAATACGGCTCTGATACCGCTCAGACCAAGGACAGCTTCGGACACGCACAGCTCGGCGGCGTCGGCGCATATCTGGCGCAGCTTTTGAAGGCTCGCACGGGCAGTAAGACCCGCGCGGTGGAATTCTCCCTGCTGCAGCGCTGCGCCGCGCATTGCGCGTCTCAAACGGATATTGAGGAATCCTTCCTTGCCGGTCAGACCGCGTGTATGGAGGCTATCAAGGGCACCACCGATAAGATGGTCGGCTTTGAGAGGATCATGGAAAATGGCAAATATACGTGTAAGATCAAGTTGTTCGATCTGAACGTTGTCGCCAACGCCGAAAAGAAAGTTCCCCTGGACTGGATCACACCTTCTATGGACAACGTCAACGAAAAGTTTGCCGAGTACGCTTTGCCGCTCATTCAGGGTCAGACGCAAATGAAGACAGAAGACGGCTTGCCCCGCTTCGTGAACCTGAAGAAGATAAAGGCGTAACGAGTTTTTTCGCCCACCGAACGTCTTCTTTGGAAATGCACCCGGTCATTCTTAACAATAGCATATAGATCATACACCCGATCCCGCAGGCTGCGATCAGCCACGGGATCGGTTTATTTATGCCGTTTAGTATCGGTAACGGCATTTGAAAACTAACAATGGCAAGCATCAGCGGAAGCAGGATCGAACGAACGGGTTTGATGGCGAACGGTACTTCCGTCGAGAGTTTTCTGAAGCTCAGGATAAAATTGATGATCTCCGCTGCGTATATTGTGACGATATAACCGTTTACCGCTGCTTTCGGTACCAGATAATAGACGAGAATGACGCAAAGGATAGAGTCAAGCACGTTGATATGCATCAAAGACAGCTGTTTATCCAATCCTTTCAGCATCCCATCCGTCGTCATATCCATATACATGACCGGGACGAGAGGGGAGAGACTCTTGAGAAATGGGGCAGCCTCGTAACTGTGAAATACGGCATAACCCAATTGTTCCGCATACATAAATAAAACAACGGCGGTCGCAATTGAAAAAACGGTCGTTACCTGCAAAACGCGATTGATCATATATCGGATCTCAATTTGATTGTTTTTTGCCTTGCACTCCGCGATTTCCGGAACAAGCAGGGAAGAGATCACCCCCAATATGGCGGATGGATACAGTACGACGGGAAGCGCCATCCCCTGCACGATCCCGTAAGCGGAAAACGCTTCGGTAGTCGCTACGCCGTTTTTTCGTATTCCCCAGGGAATCAATAAATGCTCAACGGTATTTAATCCGGATCGAACGTATGCACCGACAGCATCCGGAATAAAGATCCTGAAAAACCGTTTTAAAAAGCCTTTTTTCCCTTGCTTTGCCATGTGATCGCGACGAATATCCCGCAGGTACGTGATAAGACTGAGGGAGAATGAAAAGACCTCACTGATCGTGATACCGATGCCGACAAGGGTCAAAGAGTGCTCCTGTGTTTGAGCGCCAAGGATCCCGATCAAAGCAACCGTTGCCCCGATCCGGCAAATTTGTTCCGAGAGCTGGATGACGGAATACCGCCCCATTTTCCTGGCAGCCGTCATATATCCGTTCAAGCCTGCTGACAGGGAAACAAAAGGCAGAGAAAACGACAAAGCACGAAGAGAGTTTGCCGCCTCCATCGTGTGGATAAATTTCAGCGAGATGAGATTGGATCCAAAGTATAAGACCAAAAAGGAAACCGACCCCGTAACGCATGCACAGATTAAAATTCGGCGCATACTGTGCCGCGCCGCTTGAAAATCATCGATGCATAATCTGGTGGCGGCAAGATTCATGCCGGCGTAAGACAGCGTTTTTGCCATGGCATAAACGCTCAGGATCAGTTGAAAGATCCCGATTCCCGCGGTACCTATGAGGCCGTTCAAATATACGTTGAACCAGACAGCCACCGTTCTCATGATAAGTCCGGTCAAGGTTAACGCAAGCGTTGTATAAAACAATTTCTTTGCGCTTCTCATAGGCACTCCTTTTCATAAATCTTATTCAATATATGAAAAGAAGCCTCTGCTTATGCAAAGGCTTCTCGGAACGATCCTGTTCAAAGTGTTATCTTTTTGCCGTTGAGATATGCTTCCAATAGATCCTTTCCGTGATAGACAAGCTTCATGGAAAAGAAAGGATGTCCTTCCTCCATCAGATCCAAAAAGAGATGATCGCCAGCCCAAAGATCTTTTTTTCTCAGTTCTTTTTTATCGATCCAGGCAAGCTCCCCTTCATCGCATTCGGTAATTTCGCCCTCGTATCCGTCAGCGTGAAACAAAACCATATGTTCCGTGTAGGTATCGTCCGCAACAAATGATATGATCCCGCAGAGCCGTAAGTCTTTTATCTGAAGACCGGTTTCTTCGCGAAATTCTCTGGTGATACAGTCTTCCGGGCTTTCGCCTTCCTCAAATTTCCCGCCGATCCCGATCCATTTTTCACGGTTGATATCATTTTCTTTTTTGATCCGGTGAAGCATCAAATACTTCCCGTCCTGCTCCAGGTAGCATACAGTAGATAAGATCAAAAACGTACCTCCCGACGATAGCGATATAAAAACGCGTTGATGTGAGACCCGATCAATAGTAAAAAACTGAACAAAAACAGCCAGGATAAAAGGACGATCACGCTGCCCAGGGAGCCGTAAAGGTTGGAAAAACCGTTCAATCGATCGACATAAATAGAAAACAGGCGTGACGAGATCAGCATGGCAAATCCGGAAAAAAGGGAACCGGGTATCGTTTCCCGGAGCCGCAGCGCGGTTGCCGGTAAAACGTAATTGATGCCCATAATGACAAACAAAACAAATATACCGAAAATAATAAGGCGAAAATGCTCCAATAAAACCGAAAAAGCTTGAAAATGAGGAAAAGCAGATAAAACGTAAGCGATCACTTTTTCACCCGTAACGATCAACAGGAGTGAAGCGATCAGGGAAAACAGAATTAAAATGACGAACAAAAGCGATACGCCGAATTCTGAAATGATATTTCCTTTATATTCGGAACGAAAGGCCAAGCGAACTCTCCGCTTTATGACTTCAACCGCCTTTCTGAGGGATATGATGGTCAAAAACAGTCCGAAAACGAGCCAAGTGGGGTGAAGGGACATGTCGTTCATATACCCCTCGATCAAGGAAACGGAACGCTCGGGGATCAAGTAAGATAAAAAGCTTTCTCGGATTATAAACGTTACGGGAAGGGAGGAAAGCAGGGAACTTAAAAACATCAAAAAGGGAAAGAGGGAAAACAGAAGATAATAAGAAATGGTAGCGGCGCCTTCAAACAAATGAGCTGCCGCTACCTCTTTGAGCAGCATGAACAACAAATTCTTTTTTTCCTTCATCTCTTGAAACTGTCGAAGTGTTCCGACTCTCCCCGATCACGTTTTGAATAGTTTATGTAAGATCAAGGAAAAATATCGTTTCAAACGAAGAAAAAACCTGCGGCAAGGCAGAAAAAAGCAATAAACCTTCCCGGAAAAAGAAAAAGGATCGATCGATCTCCCGTCTCTTTCCAAACTGCTGACAATGCCGATCATCAAGTCCCGTGTGACGTTTCTCTCCAAAATGAATTGGTTATCGCCGCACATGACAAAAGCGGAACCTTTACAGGCAACGACGCGATGCAATACAAACTGCCCGTTCTTTCTGCGATAAAACACGATGTCGTGCTTTCGGATCCTTTCGGGCAGGGAATGAAGGACAACCTTGTCTGTTCCGCCGCGAATAAACGGATGCATACTGCTGCCGTTGGCTGTGAAAGAAACGGTCCCGTCTCGCGCAAGCGTTTCCGATATAACGCCGTAAAGCTCTTGAAATGAAACCGGCGTTTCCGGGTTATTCATCGAGCAAGCCTGCATCCTTGAGCTTTGTCAGAAATGCAAAAACGTCTGTTTCGGCAACGTTGGCGTCAACTTGATATTCCCGCAACAACGCTTGTACAAGTTCTTTTTGGTCGGTGCCTTTCTCAAGTTTTTTCCAAAGCAAAACGCCTGTTTCGTTCAGCGTGATCATTCCGTCGAAATCCACCGCTCCCACGGGCACGACAACGTGATTGGCTCCGACGTCTCGCAGTAAAAATCCGGATTTGATCTTCATTCAAACACCTCTTATTTGGTAAAATCGATCCTGCCGTATTCCCGGATCGAAAGAAAAACGGCTAAAGCAAGAGAGAGAAGCAGCGTTATGACCGTATAGGTTATGATCGATTTCCACTGGCTTCTTGTGGCGGATGCGGACGGGGCGCTTACGGTGCCGCTCGCTTCCTGAGCCTTTTTAGCGGTATCCTCGATCAAACTGATCGATTCCTCGACCTTTTGGGAATCATAATCGTTATTCTCAAGTAATTCGACGCCTTTTTTAACCGCTTTGACCAGCGCGGATTCGTAGTTGGAATGAGGCGTGATATTTTTGTATTTCTCGATCAAGGATTTCAGATATTCGACCCGCTGCACGGTGACGAAAGAAGAAAACTTAAGCATCAAATCGTTATTGATCGATCCGATCAGATCCTGCACGTATTCCTTGTATGAAGCAGATGTAACGGATGTAGGAACATAAAACAGAATAGGATGGGTTTCCGTCAAATCGTATTTCATCCGTGCTTTACGGATCTTTTCAAACGCTTCCTCGGTATAATCCGTTTCACGCATGTTTTTGAAGGTAGATACGGTAAGATCCAGTTCGGAAAAGTTAAAATTGGATCGCATAAAATCGTGGTAACTTTTCAAAAGAGCGCTGCCGCTCTTTTGAATGTCCTCATTCGTTGAATCCGGATCATCCAGAACCGCCCCCGCAGCATTCAGCGCGTTGTAAAAATCTTCACTCCCGACAACATTTGGAATGGAATCCGGGCGAATGGAATGCGCTATGATCAAATAAAAAAATGCCAGATCGTCTCTTGTCAGGTTTTCCGGTACCTGAAGGATAAACAGATCCTTAAAAGCGTTTGCCGTCTCAAGTTCAAGGGCATCGATTTTGGATTGAATGTAAGAAATGTATTCCTCGCGACTCATATTATTGATCAAGTACACCTGGGGATGTTCATACAGATCGACGCATTTATCAACTTCTGTCAGAAACACGCTTAGATCCTCTTCTTCATATAGTCCGCTCTTCAAATAGGGAACGAGGGAAGCCAGAAAAGAAATTCCGCTGTAATCGTAGGTATTTCGCAGCAAAAACAAATAAGAAGCCCGCAGTTCATTATAGGCGTTTTCCAACTGGATATCCGATGCGTTAGGATCTGCACAAACCGCTTTTGTCTTCAAGAGATTACGAACGTAGTCTGCGTATCCGGTCACGTTTTGATACACGGACGGATAAATAACGGTTTCAAGGCTATCGCACTTATCCTTCACAAAGCTGCGCGTGATCTTCTCTTCGGCACAAACGGGGAGCAAGGCCATAAAGACAAAAGCCAACGCTAAAAAAATGCTGCATAAGCGGCGTAAAACGTTCATAGGATACCTCCCAATGAATGAATATGATCGGATAAAGTGCAAAACTCTTGAAGGGAAAGGGTTTCCCCTCTGCGATTCGGCTCAATACCGCTATTCTCAAGAACGAACAAGATCTGCTCCTTTGACAAAGAGGGGAATGATATAGAAAGAGCATTGGAAAGCGTCTTGCGCCTTGCGGAAAAAGCCGCTTTAATAACTGAAAAGAACAAAGGAACTGATTTTGGCTGAACAGGTCTCTTTTCGCGGATGAACATTCTTAAAACGGCGGAATCCACCTTCGGCCGGGGAATAAAGTTTCCCGGACCGACCCGAAACAGCTTTTCCGTTTCGGCGTAAAAGGATACCGCCGCCGTTATGGATCCATATTGCGGCGTCCCGGGAAGCGCTGTCAGACGATCAGCCGCCTCCTGCTGGATCAAAACCGTTACGCTCCGCAGATCAATTTTGCTTTCCAGCAGCGTCATAAGCATTTCACTGGTAAGATAATAGGGAAGATTAGCGCAAACGGCAACAGCGTAAGACGGATAAGTTTCACGTATGGCGGAAAAGGGATACTTCAAAGCGTCACAGCACTCCACAGTCACGTTTTTTGCATCAGCAAGGGAAACAGACAGAACGGGGATGAGATGAGGATCGATCTCAAGCGCTAAAACGTGATCAAAGAGTTTAGAGAGCTGCAGGGTGAGCGATCCCGCTCCCGGACCGATCTCAATGGCGAGGGTAGGCACGTCCTGGGGTAAGGTATCACGCGAGGCTTGCGCGATCCGGCGGGAAACGGACTCGTTCATCAAAAAATTCTGACCGAGCTTCTTTTTGAAATAAAACCCGTTCTCCTCCAGTAAACGCGCCATATCGGAGCTTTTGTATATATTGATCGCCATGCCCTGCCTCAACCGCCTTTTTTACAATACACCTCTTCTTATTATACAACAACCTGCGAAAATTTCAATCCCTCATAAAAAGAAAACGGGGAAAATCCCCGTTTTCTTTCATAGAATAATGCAAATCATTCCGCCGCTTCCGTCGTTGATGATCTTTTCAAGAGTTTCAATGAATTTGCTTCTTGTCTGATCCTGCAAATGCTCCAGTTTGGCGGAGATCCCTTCGTTTACTAATTCGTAGAGTTTTTTACCGAACATATTGGAATTCCAGATCTCATTCGGTTTCGTTTCATACTCCTTCAATAGATATTTGACAATATCCTCCGATTGCCTCTCGCTTCCGACGATGGGGAAAATCTCAGCTTTTACTTTGGTGCGGATCAAATGCAGAGAGGGAGCGCTCGCTTTAAATTTAACGCCGTACCCCCCGGGTTGACGAACGATCTCCGGTTCTTCCAGCTCCATATCCTCTATGGCGGGAAGAACGATCCCGTAACCGGACTCTTCCGAGTCTTTCAGCGCGGCCTCGATCTTATCGAAACGAGTACGGATCGCGGAAAGCGCCTTGAGTTCATGGAGCAGATCCTCTTCATTTTGGATCGGTAAACCGCTGGTCTCACTCAGAACAGAGTAATAGGAATCATCTGAAATCTCCGCGCAAAAAGAGAGATTTCCCGTACCGAGATCGCACCTGTCTATTTTTACATTCCGGATCGTCTTATTTTGATCGATCGTCTTGATCCCTTCCAGGATCGCCCCGGTCTTTCGGACTTGACTCAATATATCTCGAAACGGCTTGAAAACCTCTTCACGGATGGGATGATCGCTTTCCAGACCCATGATCCATCCGGGAATGGATACGAAAGCAGACCGAACCGGAAATTCCAAAACGATCTTTTCCAGAATGGAAGTGATGTCTTCCGCTTTCAGTTGAAAACAGTTTTCCGGAATAACGCTTACGTTCCACCGCTGAGACATAGACCTGGAAAGCGCAAGCGTATCAGGGTGATCGGGGTGTTTTGAATTCAACAAAACAACAAAAGGCTTTCCCGTTTCTTTCAGTTCATGGACAGCTTTTTCTTCGGCGTCGATATAAGAATCCCGATCGATCTCCCCAATGCTCCCGTCCGTTGTAATAAGAATGCCTACCGTTGAATGGTCACGGATCACTTTTTTCGTGCCCAGGGAAGCCGCTTCATCAAACGGGACCGGATCAGACGACCAAGGCGTATTGACAAGTCGAGGGCCGTTTTCATCCGCCATCCCTTCGGCGCCTTCCACGGGAAAGCCGACGCAGTCGATGAGTTTCACCCGGAAGTTGACGCCTTGTTCCAATTCGATCCTTACAGATTCCTCCGGAACAAATTTCGGTTCCGTGGTCATAACGATCTTTCCCCCGGCGCTCTGCGGGATCTCGTCTGTAGCGCGCTCCTTCTTGGCGCCCTCTTCCATTTTGGGAAGGACCACGTTTTCCATAAAACGTTTGATAAAAGTAGATTTTCCGGAACGAACCGGCCCTACAACGCCAATGTAAATATCTCCGCCCGTTCTTTCAGCGATATCTCGATAAATCTGCACCTTGTTTCCCATATTATCCTCCACGCCAAACTTGTTGGTAAAGCATATTCAAAGCGGCGATAAATATGACACCAAGGTCGTATTTACATTTTTCTTGAATGGAGTATAATGGAAAAGAAAGGAAAAAGCAATGAAGAAGATCAAAGATGGAAGAACACATATCCACGGTTTTCACCATTATTATGATGACTTTGGAGACGGCTCGCAGACGTATGTCTATTTAGGCTCTTGCAAGTATAAATGTAATTCGTTCTGCCAAGGGCACTTTATCAAAGAGCATCCGTTTTATCTGGATGAAACGGAAAAGGATCGATATGATCCGGATGAACTGGTGGAGTATCTGATGCAAGAGCAAAGGCTTTGCGTCAATAAAAAACTCACCATCGTTTTTGCCGGGAGGGAACCGCTCACCCATCCTTGGTTTTGCGTCCACGTTGCCAGGAAGATCAAGCAAGCCGGTATGGGCGTTATGTTCCGCACCTGCGGAGCCATTGATAAAGAGTGGTATTTGATCGTCGGGCCTTACACCGATCTTTTTCTCTTTGATATGATCACCGTCATTCCTTCGTCCCATAAACACCTGTGCGGGTTTCCTCTGCAAAGAACTTTGGATTGTCTTTCACTTTTAGATGGATACCATATGCCGTATCGGCTTCGTTTCCGGATCATTCAAGGTGTAAATGATGAGGGAGCGGTTGCTCTTGCGGCGTTTTGCAGTCGCTTGAAAAGTGTAAAGAGCGTGATGCTGGATTTCAGCGCTTCACAGTTGAACGATGAAGAGATCCGCTCTTTTCGACGCGAATTTTTGGATCGAGGCGTGGTTTTGTATTAAAAACGCGACCGGCTTACACCGATCGCGTTTTCTCATTGTTTAACCCTAAACTGATCACAATGGCGGAATTGATCCGATCCATGATGCCCGCATCAAAATGCCCCATCTTTTCCCGAAGGCGTTTCTTATCAATGGTGCGTACCTGCTCCAGCAATACAACGGAGTTCCGATTTAATCCGCTTTCGTCGGCAATGACTTCAATGTGCGTCGGTAGGCGCGCCTTATTCATTTTGCTGGTGATCGCCGCGGCAATAACGGTCGGACTATGTTTATTGCCTACGTCGTTTTGTACGATCACCACAGGTCGTAAGCCGCCTTGCTCCGATCCCACGACCGGACTCAGATCCGCATAAAAAATGTCTCCTCGTTTGATCGTCACATATAACCCCTCTTTACACGATTTATACATTTATTCTTGACGGATACGAGCGACCTTATTCCTCTTTCATCCGTACACTTTACTATATGACGGATATGCGGGATCTGTTCTCGGATCACCGGATCGTTATGGACAGATCGTCTTTTGTTACAACGATGGAATCGATCCTTTTATCTTCGTTTAATCTGAATTTCATTTCAATTCCGTGATCGGACGCGACCCATTCTTCCGAATCTTTGTTTTCTTTTCGACGGGTCGCGGCTTTGAATACGTCGTTTTGTTCCATCCAAAGAAATGTATTCCTTAGAAGTGACATTGGATTTGTTAAACCGTTTTGCGCAAATTTTATTCCGCTAAATTCGCTTTCATACCCTTCCTCCGAAACCGATTCTTTCAGACCATAGAGCGGTGTGTTTTCATCTGTACACGCTAAACTGAACGCTGTCGGAGAAGAGTAGAGCAGCGTTTCCGTAAAGGTGTTTCCGCCCATGCAGATCACAACCTTGTGTTCCCCTATCATTTGTTCTGAGGATAAGCGGGCATTCGCTTTTCCGCAGGAAAACAAACTGAAAACAGTCAAAAAAATCAGGACTCTCGCAACGATTTTCATTTCTTCACCTCGGTTGACAAAACAATGTGTTTTTGCTAAAATCCGTTTGTTAGTATATGCTGCGATGAAGATCTGTATGAAGGGGGCGGCACGCACGGGCAGAGCAGAGATCAAATATCTGATTCCGAGGGAGGTGTCCCGTCTGGTATACGCCAGGCTATCTGCCATTCTTCCTTTTGATAAACACGCCTCCTCCGACGGCTCTTATCATATCCGAAGTCTGTATTTTGACGATGGATTGTATCGCGCCTATTTTGACAAAGAAGCGGGACTGAATGAACGTAAAAAATTCAGGATCCGTTATTATAATCAAGATCCATCTTATATACGTTTGGAAGAAAAGGGAAAAACTGGTTCAATCTGTTATAAAAAAGGGACGGTCATTTCCAAAGCTCAAGCCGATGGGATCGTGATGCAAAGAGATCTGCTTCCGCCTTATCGGAATGAATTGGAGGAGGATTTTTCCCGCAAGATCCGAACTTTTGCTCTATTTCCCGTTCTCTTTACGGAATATACCCGTACCACGTTTTGCCATCCCGTCGGCGATCTCAGGATCACCTTGGATCAGCGCGTTTCCTGCGCACGCTTTCAAAACGACCTTTGGCAAACCGGCGGGATGATCCCCGTTATCCCTTTGGATCAAGAAGTATTGGAGATCAAATACAGCGCTTATTTCCCCCATCATATCATGCGCCTTCTGGATGATATACCGAAAGTCCCTTGCGCCGTTTCGAAGTATTGTTTGAGCTGCAAAGCGCTGTTTTAAGGAGTAAAGAATATGCAGAATGTATTGGATTTCTTTCGGACAACGTTTTTGACGGAGTTTGAATCCGCGATGACCGGGGATCGGATCGCCTCCGGCTTGTTGGTGTCTTTTTTTCTGACTCTGTTTGCGATCCTGGTCTATCGGGTCACCTATCAAGGCACGTCGTTCAGCAAGAGTTTTTGTTTTTCCTTGATCCTTCTTTCGATGGTGACGAGTGTTGTGATCATGACGGTCACAAGCAACCTGGCTCTTTCCCTGGGTATGGTCGGCGCGCTGTCCATCATCCGCTTCAGAACTGCCGTAAAAGATCCGTCGGATACGATTTTTATGTTTTGGTCGATCACAATCGGTATTATGGCGGGCGCGGGGCTGATCTATATTTCCTTGATCACCAATATCGCACTCGGAGCATTGTATATGCTCGTGTTTCTGATCGCCAAAAAAATCCATTCCACGCCTTATCTTCTTGTGATTCGTTATAAAAAAAGTGCATCCGAAGCCGTGGAAGACGCTCTTCGTACCATGAAAAAGGTGACAGTTCGATCCCGCACGATCCGGAATGATGAGATCGAATTGTGCGTGGAAATAACCATGAAGCCCGAAAATCTTTCGCAAATCGATGAGTTCGCAAAAATCGAAGGTGTGACAGACGTTTCAGCCGTCAGCTATCGTGGCGACACGGTTATGTGAAAGAATACCCGCACTTAAGCCTGCCATTTAAATAATAAGATAACGAGAAAAAAGGGCTCGTCAAAATAACACTTTGACGAGTCCCTTTTTTACGGATCCAAATAGTCTTACGTTAAAAGGGCGATGCGCCGCATGGCGTCCGCCGTATCCAGGTTATTAAGAGCATAGGCGCGAACAAGGAGATCCTGCGGAAGCATGGCGTCAAATTTATCGATGATCGGATATTCCGTTTTGCCGACCAGATCGATCCCATTCAAGAGTTTCAATTCACCGAATGCCTTCAAAACGCTTTTCGCGTCGGCTTTGTCCGACCGGAATGTGATATAATAACAACCACCGCTCTGAATATCCCGAAGGGAAAGGGCAGGGGCTAATTTGTGCTGAACGACCCGCTTGATCGCATCAAATCCGCGCGTTCCAAGCCACGGAAAGAATACGAAGCTGGACCCGCCGAGTGACAGGATACTCGTTTGGGTCATACCGGTATTCGCCGCTAAACGACGCGCTTTGACAAGCCGTTCTTTTGCCTTGGGAAGCAAATATGGATACTCTTCTTCGCTATCAAGGACCTCTCTCATTTTTTCAAGGATGCGTGTATGAATGGCGCCTTGAGATCCCGGCCAGGAGATCTTCATCTTTCCATCCACACTTTTCGCATAGACCAGCCTTCGCGGAACGTCGATCTCTTCCACTTCCCATACTCTGCCTGCAAGGGCAAAGCGTTCCCCGACGGGAGGCGTCGCGGATATGGTTCCGATCTCCTCGGAGCCGCTTCTTACCGTAAAATCCTCGCTGTCTTTGAAAACGGCGTAAAACTTGAAGCTGGAGAGAAGACGTTCTCCTTTGACGCCGATCATCACTTCGTTTCGGTCGGTCTTTTCCAGATATTCCCGGCGGATCATATGGATCAGCAATTCTTTATAATCTGTGCTTTCCACATAGCGAAAGGGCGGGAACGACAAAATCTCACGAGCAAGAGCAGCGGGGGAAAGACTTCCGTGAGAAGCGACGAGGGAAAGCGTTTGGTGAAACAATAAACTGGCGGGCAGAGCTTTGATATTGGCAGGCTCGATCCATCGTTCTTTTCGATATAATTCAATAATGGCGATCGCCTGAACGAGTTCCCAGGGGATCACTTGATATAAGGGCGCGTTAGGAAGCGCTTCTTCTTCCCGGAACACCATAACCATTTCCGGACTTTCGCCGCGCCTGCCGCTTCTTCCGATCCTTTGCAGAAACCCCGAAACGGAAGTCGGACTGCCTTGATTGATGATGCGTTTCAATCTGCCCACGTCGATCCCAAGCTCTAAGGTGACCGTGGCGCAGGTGGTGACCGGGCGTGAATCATTTTTCAATTTATCTTCCGCATCCTCCCGAATGGAAGCGGAAAGATTTCCGTGATGGATCAGAAAGCGGTCGTCTTCATGCAAACGTTTGGCGAGAAGACGCAGGGAAGCGGTGACCTCCTCTGTTTCCTCCCGTGAATTGGAGAACACGATGCATTTGTCGCCTTTGGTCGCACGGTAAATGAATTCCGTTGCCGGATCGATCCCTTTCACACCGGAAGGCTCGGTGGTATAAAAATGCGCAACGCCTAATTTCCAGCCTACATTGCCCGCGGGAAGCTGAATAGGATCCGTAACGCGCTCCGATCCCGCTCCAAACCATTCGGACGCGCTTTTACAATCGCCGATGGTCGCGGACAGGGCGATCCGCCTCGGCTGCCTGCCGATCAAGCGCGCAATTCTCTGCAGCTGACATAATACCTGCGACCCGCGATCGGATCCCATCAAAGCGTGGATCTCGTCGACGATGACGAATTGTAACTGTCCAAATAAGCGGGGGATATCGTTGGAACGGCGCACCAGCATACTTTCCAAAGATTCCGGCGTGATTTGCAGCAATCCGGCCGGATTTTTTAAAAAAGCGTTTTTATGGCTTTGAGACGCGTCTCCATGCCATTTCGTCACCGGGATGCCGGATTCCGCCAATAATTCTTCCATACGCGTAAATTGATCGTTGATCAGCGCTTTCAAGGGAGAAATGTAAAGCGTCAGACAGTTTTCAGCGCCCATTTCATCGGTAATGGATAGAATGGGAAACATTGCCGCCTCAGTTTTCCCGGAAGCAGTTTCAGAGGATATGAGAAGATTATGATCCGTGTGAAACAAAATATCGGCGGCTTCCACCTGGACGCGTCGCAATTCGTTCCAACCGGATCGATAGATATAATCGCGGATAAAGGGGGAAAAACGAGAAAATGTCCTCTTCGCGCGTTCAGTCAGGTCATCCATCATAAATCGATCTCACTTAAATCAAACAATTCATCAAATTCGTCGTCTTTTTGTTGAAGCGGCTTTTCCTCTGGCTCAGACTCAAGTAATTTCTCAAAGCTCGCTTCCGGATCGGAATAGGTAACGTCCAAAAGATTGATAAAATCTCTGGTGATCTCGCGGGGGGTGATCATTTCCTGCGCGCCCACTCTCCCCAGCGAAACTTTTAAAAACAGAGCAATCTCATCGTCGGTGACTCGGATCTCATATCGATAGTAGGAACTGTGCAAAAGAGCGAGGCGTTTGCATAGGGCAAATAATTCGTTATCGGTCAATCGAACAAGGCGGATCAAGGGCGATAACAGATTTTGATTCTCATAAGAAATAAATCTGCCGGGTGCCAATCTGCTCTTTAAGGCTTCATAACTGAACAAGCCACGGCGCGGATCCTCCACCATCTGTGGGGTCGCTCCCATGATCACGCCGAGACCTTCCGCTTTCCCCTGCATGGTATCATTAAAGATGGAAAGGATCTTTTCGTAATTATTCTCCCGGGAAACACGGTTCGGGATCTTATACAGGTTGACCAATTCATCAAATAGGATCAAGAATCCGCTGTACCCGATGGCACGAAAAAATACGGCGTATAATTTCAAAAATTCAAACCAGTTTTGATCACTGATCACTGAATTCAGTTTTACTCTGGAATTCCTTGCCTGAACTTTACCTTCAAATTCTCCCCTCAACCAGCGAAGCGCGTCCTCTCGCAGCTCGTCGTCACCGGAAACTGTTCCTTCATAAAAGCAGTGAAGCGCTTTTGCAAAATCAAACCCGCCTGCGTAGGAGCGGCACAGGTCAGACACGGCAAAGATTTGCCGCGTCACATAAGAGGTCAGTTCTTTTGTTTCCGGCGCAATGCCCTCCCGGGTAATTCCCTCGGTTTGTAATCCGTTGAACCAGTTTTCCAGAATAGAAGACAAGGCGTTTCCGTCCGGCATGGCTTTGGTCGAAAGATGCTGCATCAAATCGCGAAAAGTGCCAAGACCTTGTCCGTGAGTCCCTTGAAATCGTCTTTCGGGAGTCAGATCGGTATCCGCCGTGACAAATCCCCGCTCCTGCGCATTTCCTCTGATCAAGCCCATTAAAAAGCTCTTGCCGCTCCCGTATTTACCGACGATCAATCGGAAAGCGCCCATACCTTCTTTGATGTTATCCAGATCGCGGGTAAGCGCGGCGATCTCCTTTTCTCTGCCGATGGCAATATACTCGAGCCCATGACGGGGAACAACGCCGGAGCCGGCGCTGTTGAGCAGATTTCCCAGAATTCGCTTGGGTACCTTTATTGCATCTTTCATCGTTTACACTCCTTCCCGAGGCGGAAAGACTTCCTTTAATTCACTTGTGTAGTCATCGTAAACACTGCCCGCAGCATCCAGCACGGCGTCTCCGGTCGTTTCAACGGCTTTTTCATTTAAAGAGGCAACGAAGGCGTCAAAAAACTGACCGATCGACCTGACGTATAAACGCGCTTCATCCGCTCCTTGGTAAAGGATGACGGACATGAACAGATCTTCCTGGTCGGACAGGGAAGCGGCAAACTCCAGGAAGGGGTTCTCTTTGCTCTCGATTTGAGAAGGTTGATTGTCACCGATTGCTTTTTTTATATCAACGTCGTATCGGCGATCAAAATCCTCATCGACTGTTTCCCCGATGGAGATCCAATCTCCCTTGTCCTGATAGATCTCCGTAAGCTTTTGCGTGATCGCCCAGGAATTCTCTTCGATCTCTCCGGCTTTCTGAGGATCGAAAACGAGAGCACGCGGCGGATCCGGCTTTTCTTCTCGAACAGGTGCCGCCACGTTTTTGATCGGCTCGAAAGCCTCAAACGGCTTTAATACTTCATCCAGAAAAGATTTATGAACGGGCGTGACTGCAACCTGGCTCAGCCGGTTTTTCAAATGCAGAATAGATCGAATGCGATTGTCCACGTAACGGACAACGGCGTCCAGCCGATCCCGGATCACGTCATTGCCGAGTAACGGAACGTATACCAAACAAATCTCAACCTGCGGCGCGTACTCACGGGGTAAATCGGAAAACAAGGGACGTATGGAACGAAGCTGCGCGGGGATCTGCAAATCAAACAAGCAAGCGTTTGTTTCCTTCTTGTTATAAATACCGGCTTTTACGGCTTTTTGAAGCGCCTCTTCACACATTGCGGCATATTGCTTGTTCAATTTGTACGCCCGGCTTTTTCGGAAGGATAGGGAAGTGGTATTCCGTAAAATAAATTCCGCTTCATCCTTTGTCAAAGGCTTTTCGTCGGCAAATAAATAATCAAACAAATAAGTCTGATACAGGAAAGGATGGACAGGCGACGTACCGCGGCAAAGGAAAGGAGAGAGTTTTTCATAATCCGGCTTTGTTTTTCGAAGAAAGCACCAATCGCTGTAAACGTCGCAAAAGAGCTTTTCCGCAGCGGGAAAATCCGTACGATAAAGATCCCACAGATCAAAAAACAAATCAGGAATGGGATCCTTCCCAGCTTCCGCAAGGATGAAACAAACGGCAAGCTTGATGTATGCAAAAGATGCCTGCGGCTTCTTGTTTTCTTTTATCTGTTCGAGAAAATAAATGAAATACGAACGCTGATCGGGAGAAAGGGTCAAATAGGTCGGCATATACAGGTCGCACGGGACGAATTTTGTTTCCCCGGCGGCGGGAAGCGAGGGGAAAACGAAGGATTCTCTTCCCGAATGCAGCGCGTAATGACAGATCACACGGCTGCAAGTCGGATAATGGATCTCGCCAAAACGGTTTTCTCTCTGATTGGCGCCTTCGGAAAGAAGAGACAATTTGGCGCCTTGATTAGCAGCGGTTTGGAAAGATGAAACGCGCACGCGAGGTAAAAGCTTATCTACAGACCAGTATTCATCCTTTTCCACACGTTTCACCTCCTACTTTTTATCTTTCCCATTATTATATCACCTCCAACAGATGATTGGCAAGAAAAACACGGGATTTTATACCGAAAGAATCGTGCTTTTTTGAAAAATGTGCTTGACAAACCCATTCATCTATGATAGGATAAATCCCGCCGCCAGGAGTTACGCTGGTGTAGCTCAATTGGCAGAGCAGCTGATTTGTAATCAGCAGGTTGGGGGTTCGATTCCCTTCACCAGCTCCAGGCACTGAATACTTATATGGGGGAATTCCCGAGCGGCCAAAGGGGGCAGACTGTAAATCTGTTGTCACTGACTTCGGTGGTCCGAATCCACCTTCCCCCACCAGAAAACCCGATGCGCAAGCATCGGGTTTTCAAATAAGTGTACAGCAAAACGATAAAAGTGGAAAGCGAAGAAGACGCATAAAGGCTTTTGCCATATCGGGAGATTTTGCATATGATCATATTAGGAATAGATTTCGGCGACAAACGAATGGGGCTTGCCGTGTGTGATGAAAAACAGACGATGGCTGTCAGCATTCGCACGGAACAAGTTCGCGGCGCAAAGGATGCTGCTGAAAAAGCGGCGAAATGCGCCGAAGAGCGAAACGCAGCCAAGATCGTCGTGGGAATGCCGGAAAGAGCGGACGGTTACAAAGGGGAAAGATGTGAGAAAACAGAGTTTTTTCTTTCTTTTCTCAGAGAACTTGTCTCCATTCCCGTGGAAACGTTTGATGAAAGGTTCACAACCGTTGAAGCCCATGACCTGCTGTATGAAGCAGGTAAGAAAGGGAGGAGCCACGTAAGCATTGTTGACGCGCTTTCCGCTCAGTTGATCCTTCAGGGATACCTGGATCAGCACAAGCAATAGAGCTTGCACAAAAAAGTATAATCTTTATCTAAAATCGTACATAATTGATAAAAAAACGGATCAAAGCTTGGCCATTATGCGAATTGAATCCGTTTTTTTGTTTTGCTATAATGACAAAGGTAAACAGAAAGACTTGTCTGATCAAAGGAGATATTATGTGCGGAATCATTGGATATACCGGCGAGGAGGAAGCCGTCGAGCTTTTATTAAATGGGTTAAAGGCCCTGGAATACCGCGGATATGACTCAGCCGGGATCGCCTTGTCTAAAGGGAGCGAGATCATTGTTGAAAAATCCCAGGGAAAGATCTCACAATTGGAAAGAAAGATAGAGGGTGAGAATAAGGATCTGTCATCTCACTGCGGGATCGGTCATACAAGATGGGCGACCCACGGGAAGCCGAATGACATCAATTCACATCCCCACGCCACGGAAAATCTTGCCCTGGTTCACAACGGTATTATCGAAAACTATGCCGAATTGAAGAAATTTTTAGAGAAAAACGAGCATTACACGTTTGAATCCGAAACGGATACGGAAGTTGCCGCAAAACTGATCGACTGCTTTTACCGGGTCACTCGTGACCCGTTCCGAGCTATTGCGGAAGCTCTTAAGCTTTTGCGGGGATCCTGGGCATTCGGTGTTATCTTCAAAGATGATCCCGGCGTGATCTATGCGACGCGGAAAGACAGCCCGCTGATTTGCGCTTTAGATGAAAAAGGAAACTTCATTGCTTCCGATATTCCTGCCGTATTGAAGAGAACAAACCGGTATTATACGCTGGAAGAAGGAGAGATCGCCCTGGTTTGCGCCGACAAGGTGAAGATCTTCGATATGGATAAGCGCCCCGTCAAAAAAGAAATCAAAGAAGCGGACTGGGACGTTGAGGCCGCGGAAAAAGGGAACTACCCTCATTTTATGCTCAAAGAGATCTTCGAGCAGCCCACTGTCATTCGTAAAACCGTATCGCCCCGCGTAAAGGACGGTTTGCCCCAGCTCGGCATTCCGAAGTTGACGGATGAGACGCTGAAGCGTTTTAAACGCCTGATCATCGTGGGGTGCGGCACCGCGATGCACGCCGGTATGGTGGGAAAAACCGTTATTGAAAAACTGGCGCGGATCCCCGTCCAGGTGGAGATCGCTTCGGAGTTTCGCTATAGCGACCCCATTTTGGAAGAAAACGACTTGATCATCGTCATTTCTCAATCCGGTGAAACGGCGGATACGCTTGCCGCACTGCGATTGGCGAAGGAAAAGGGATGCAAGACGATGGCGGTCGTAAACGTGGTCGGATCGTCCATTGCACGGGAAGCGGATTTTGTCTTCTATACCTGGGCGGGTCCCGAGATCGCCGTGGCAAGCACAAAGGCGTATACCGTGCAGATCTGCGCTATGTATTTGCTGACGCTCCGCTTGTGTCTGATCCACAATTCTTTGCCGCTTGTGCAGGTCAAAAAGCTCACGGAAGAATTGCTGGATAAAATGCCGGTGCTGGTGCAGGAGACCATAGACAGAAGCGGTGAGATCCGAAAGATCGCAAATCGTTTTCGCAGTGTCGAAGATCTTTTCTTTATCGGACGAGGGATCGATTATTCTCTTTCAATGGAGGGCTCATTAAAGCTGAAGGAGATCTCCTACGTTCACAGCGAAGCTTATGCCGCCGGCGAATTGAAGCACGGTACCATTTCCCTGATAACGCAGGGCGTCCCTGTTATTTCCGTCGCGACCTGGGACAGTTGTTATGAAAAGATGATTTCCAACGTGAAAGAAGTCCGGGCAAGAGGCGCGAGTGTGATCATGCTTTGCAAAAAAGGCGCCGCAGCCGCGGACGACGTCTCTGATTTCATCATCGATTTCCCGGAATGCTCGGAAATGTTCATGCCGATGCTTGCAGTTCCTTCCATGCAGCTTTTCGCTTACCACATGGCGGTATTTCGCGGGTGCGACGTTGACAAGCCCCGTAATCTTGCAAAATCAGTCACAGTTGAATAAGAACAAGGAAGAGCGCCATAAGGCGCTCTTCCTTGTTGACAAAGAAAAAACCGGTGTGGTATGATCGCAAAAGAACAAAGGATGGTGATAAAGGTGTCTGAATTTAAAGACCGTGAGATCCGACTGTTTCGCTCCTTTCTTGAAACTTCAAAAAACGCCGTCTTTTTCGGCGGTGCAGGCGTGTCCACGGAAAGCGGCGTACCGGATTTCAGAAGTAAGGACGGTTTGTATAATCAAAGGGACATCCGTTTTGATTCTTATGCGCCGGAATATCTGCTCAGCCACGAGTGTTTGACGCTTCATCCAAACGTATTCTTTGAATTCTACCGACAAAAGATGGATACCCGCTCCATCGAGCCGAACGAAGCGCATTACGCCCTGGCGCGATTGGAAAAGGATGGAAAGCTTTCCGCCGTCATCACGCAGAATATCGACGGGCTCCATCAAAAAGCCGGCAGTGAAACCGTTTATGAGATCCACGGAAGCACAAAAAGAAACTATTGTACCCGATGTCTGAAAGCCTATTCGGCAGATTACATCTTTGAGTCAAAGGAAGAGATCCCACGCTGCACTTGTGGCGGCTTGATCCGATGCGACGTGACTTTATACGGGGAATCCTTGCCGGAAAAGGCGGTTGAGGGCGCTGTAAACGCGATACAAAAAGCAGATCTTTTGATCATTGGAGGAACTTCTCTTACCGTCTATCCCGCAGCATCCTTTATCCGATATTTCGGCGGAGACCACCTTGTGGTGATCAACCGCGAACCGCTGAACATCCATCTCAGAGAGGAACAGGATCTCTTTATTCAAGGTTCGATCGGCGCTTTTTTCAAAGTTGCTTTAAAATAAGAGTATTGTTTGACAAATATCGACTCGGCGTGTAAAATAAGAAAAAAGAGACGGTTTACGGAGGATGGTATGGAAAAGTCCTTTAGAACTTCCATGTTCGGTTTCAACAAAGAAGACGTGGCAAAATATATCTTTCGGCAGGACAAGGCCTTCGAAAAGAAACTGGAAGAAAAGGAAGCAGCTCTCCAAAAAGCGCAAATAGAAAGAGATGAAGGAGAGAAGGCTTGCGCTGATTGGCAGGATAATCTCGCCAAGATCCAAGCGCTTAACGGTCTTTTAGAACAATTCAAAAGCCAAAGCTCCTCTCTCATTTCCGCCATTCAGAGCGAGGATACGGACATCAATACCATTGAAAGCAGCTATCACCGTATGGAAAAACGCTGTGAAGAATTAGAAGCCTGCCGGGAAAAAGCGAGTAAATTCGATTCACTCGCCACAGCCCTTTCCGGTATTTTCGGAAGCGGGATACAAAACGAAGAAAGCAGCCTGTCCGAAAGTGAATGCTCCGATGCAGAACCCGCCTTCCATCAAGCGAGAATGAGCATTGAAAGCACAAAACATAAAGCAGAAGCTTTGGAAGAAACGGCTCTTGAGATCGAAGCGATCCTTTCCGAACTGAAACTCTGAGCCATGAAGACGGTTTTTATTACGGGAGGAAGCCGTGGGATCGGGAAAGCATCCGTGCATGCTTTTTTGAACGCCGGATGGACGGTAGGATTCAGTTATTGTCATTCTGAAAGATCGGCTCTTGAACTGCAAAAAGCCGGAAAAGGGAAGTGCTTTGCGTTCCGATGCGATCTGGCTGAAACAAAAGAAGTGGAACGTCTTGCAAAGGACGTAAGCGAAACCCTCGGAATTCCGGATGTTTTGGTCAACAACGCCGGCACGTCCGCATACGGCTTGTTTCAGGATCTTTCAGCGGCCGATCTGATGGATCTGTTTCAAATCAATTTTCTGAGTATGTACGTACTCGCCGGGAAGCTGGCACCGGGTATGATCTCGCGCAAATCCGGACGTATGATCAATTTAGCGTCTGTCTGGGGGGAAGTCGGCGCATCCTGTGAAGTGGCTTATTCCGCTTCCAAAGCCGCCGTGATCGGTTTTACAAAGGCTCTTGCGAAAGAGTTGGCGCCAAGCGGTATATCCGTGAACGCTGTTTCCCCGGGAGTCGTTGATACCGATATGATGGGTCGCTTTTCAAACCAAGAGAAAGAGGAGATCAGCAAGGAGATCCCCTTCGGTCGTTTTACGACACCCGACGAGGTTGCGTCGACCATTCTGTATCTCGCTCAAGATGCACCCTCCACACTGACCGGGCAAATCATCGGTGTAAATGGATGCTATGCATAAAAGGGACTGCTGAGCAGTCCCTTTTTTGTCAGCAACAGCTGGCGTCCGATGCAAATTTCTGCTTTGCCTGGGTGATCTTGTTGTCTTCCGCCGCTTCGGTTTGATACCAGCCGCGTTTGCTCATCTCGGTGAATACTTCGTGCTGAATATCATGCTCTTCCTCCAGAATCCCCATTAAGGTATTCTTTACGACCGGATCAGAGGCTTCGTTTGCGAAAGTGTTGTACCCGCTCGTTGCGTTCTTCTGGGTCGTCAGAACATCTGTGATCCGCGTTTGATCCTGAAACGTACTCTGCATCCCTCTCCTCCTTAACCAAGCAAAGCGTAAAGCTTATCGTAATGGGTCTGATGGCGGGCGGCGATCCCCTGGAGCATCCCCTTCAATTGAGGATCGGTCGTTTCCTCCGCGTAATGAAGGTATTTAGAGATCATTGTTTTTTCCGTAGTCAGCTGATCCTCGATCCCGCCGAGTTCTTTTGTCGTCAATACTGCCATGATTTAACCTCGCTCTCTTTTTTGAGGCTGGATCGCCTCACGAGATTAGTATCGGTATTCAAACTTAATACTATTCAGCGTTTTCAAGGATTTTCTTCCGGTTTTTATGTTGACATTTTAACGCCGATATGTTATATTATAACAGTAGGTGTTAATTTTAACATTCTATGAAAAGATATTTTATGGGGTGACGATATGAATTATTCCAGAAAAATGCTCGTACGCGAGATTCTGGTATCAAAACCGTTTACATCCTTAAAAGAACTGGAAGAGAGATTTCCCGACGTTTCCAGCATGACGCTTCGCCGGGACATCGAATTCTTTGAAAGCCAGGGCGACGTTATCAAAGTCCGCGGGGGAGCCCGCTCCATGAAGTTTATCACCACCTCCATGGAGGAAAGCATTACGACCCGCGCAAGTGAGTATACGTTTTCCAAGCAGAAGATCGCGCAAGCCGCTTCGCAGTTTATTGAAACCGGAAGAAGTATCTTTTTTGACTCCGGCTCAACTGCCATGCAGCTTGTTTCTTTTTTGCCCACGGCAAGACTTTCCATCAATACTACCGATCCCAATCTTGCTTTGGAGCTTGTGAAAAAAGAAAATGTGATGGTGAGTCTCGTCGGCGGACTCCTGAGCCGGGATAATCTTTCTCTGTCCGGTATGCAAGCCATCGACTACATCAATAAGATCAACATTGACGTGGCGTTTATTTCTCCATCCGGCTTTTCCTTAAAGCACGGATTCACCAGCGGTAATTACAATGAAAGCGAGCTGAAAAGCGCCATTGTCAGAAAAGCCGCCTGTGTGATCATGCTGGTTCACTCCTCTAAGATCGATAAAGCGCTGCCTTATACATTCTGCGATCTTTCCCAAGTTCAAAAGATCGTGACAGACCAACCCATTGACGCTGAGATCGCTGAAAAATGCCGTGAAAGCGGTGTAGAAGTGATCGTAGCCAAATAAATTCTCAATTCATTTATTTTTTAGGAGGTGTTGCAATGGCAACCGCAGTAATCATGCCGCGACAGGGGCAAAGTGTTGAAAGCTGTATCATCACATCCTGGAGCAAAAAAGTCGGCGACGAAGTCAAGATCGGCGATATTCTGTTCTCCTATGAGACGGATAAGTCCTCGTTCGACGAGGAAGCGCAGGTGGAAGGAACGCTTCTTGCCATTTTCAAAGAAGAAGGGGAGGACGTACCCTGCCTGGAAAACGTGTGCGTGATCGGTAAACCCGGTGAAGATTTTTCACAATTCGCGCCCAAGGACGAAAGCACGCCCGCTGCCGCGCCTGCCGCAGCGCCTGCGATGAGCCCGAAAGCGCCGGAAAATACCGCTGCGCCCGTTGCCGCGGAAACCGCTCCCGCCGGCGGAGACAAGATCTCTCCCCGTGCCAAAAACCTTGCCGCAAAGACCGACGCGGATCTCTCTCGCGTCGTTCCCACCGGTCCCGACGGACGTATCATCGAGCGGGACGTTGAAGCGGCGCTCGATAAGGGATTTCTCAAAGGCGCTCCCGCCGAGATCGCTCCCGCTGTTGCAGCACCTTCTGCTGCAGCCGCTGTCGAAAACGACTATGAGGACGTTAAGCTTTCCGGTGTTCGCAAAGTGATTGCCCGCTCCATGCACGATTCTTTGTCCACCATGGCTCAGCTTACGCTGAACGCATCTTTTGACGCTACCAAAATCATGGCTTACAGAGCTTCCTTGAAGCAGGGCGCCGAAGGAATGGGGCTTGCCAATATCACCTTGAATGATCTGGTCTTGTTCGCCGTTTCACGTACCATCCTTGAACATAAGGATCTGAACGCTCATTTCCTGGATGATAAAATGCGTCTGTTCAACCACGTCAATCTCGGCATAGCCGTGGATACCGACAGAGGTCTGCTCGTTCCCACACTGCCTTGCGCGGAAAAGCTCTCTTTGAACGAGCTTTCCCTTCAGGCTAAAGGGCTCATTACCGAAGCGCAGAGCGGCAAGATCAGCCCGGACAAGCTTTCAGGCGCGTCCTTTACGGTGACTAATCTGGGCTCCTTGGGCGTTGAAAGCTTTACCCCTGTCATCAACCCGCCTCAGACCGGCATCCTGGGTGTTTGCACCATTACCCGCCGAGTCAAAACAACGCCCAACGGCGACGTGAGTTATCCTGCAATGGGTCTCTCCCTCACCTTTGATCACAGAGCTGTGGACGGCGCTCCTGCCGCTAAGTTTTTGAAAGCTCTTTGCTTCAATTTGGAACACTTTGATCTTTTGCTTGCCAAATAAGGAGGAATAAGAGTATGTATGATCTGATCGTAATCGGCGGCGGTCCCGGCGGCTACAATGCCGCTGAAAAAGCCGCCGCAAAAGGGTTTAAAACCTGCGTGGTGGAAAATCGTGAGCTGGGTGGTACCTGCCTGAATGAAGGCTGCATTCCCACGAAGACTTTGCTGTATTCCGCGAAGATCTACGATTATGCCAAACACAGCGCCGAATACGGCGTCACTTTCTCCGGCGCCGCCATTGACCACGCGAAGATCATTGATCGCAAGAACAAGGTCGTGAAAACGCTTGTGGGCGGGGTTGGAATGACGCTGAAAAAGCTCGGTGTCGACGTTATTCGCGCCACAGCCGCAATCACCGGAAAAACCGCCGATGGCTTTGCCGTTCAGGCGGGAGAAGAGAAGTTGGAGGGCAAGCGCCTTTTGATCTGCACTGGCTCTGTGGCAACTCTTCCTCCCATCGACGGCTTAAAGGATTCCCTTGCCAACGGCTTTGCCGTGACTAACAGAGAAATTCTGGATATGAAGGAAGTTCCGCAAACGCTTCTGGTTGTCGGCGGCGGCGTTATTGGCCTGGAAATGGTCAGCTACTTCAATTCCATCGGGTCGAAAGTGGTCGTGCTCGAAATGATGGATCATATCGCCGGCCCTACTGATCGCGAGATCTCCGATCTTTTGAAAAAAGAGTATGAGAAACGCGGCGTTCAGTTTATTCTGGGCGCGAAAGTAACTTCCATCAAGGACGGCAAGATCACCTATGAACTCGACGGCAAGATCAATGAGATCAAAGGTGATAAAGCCCTCGTTTCCATCGGCCGCCGTGCCAATACCCAGGGGCTTGGTCTGGAGGAGATCGGCGTTACGCTCAATCGCGGCGCCGTCGTAACGGATGAATACTGCAAGACCAGCGTTCCCGGTATCTGGGCTGCGGGCGACGTCAACGGCAAAATCATGCTCGCCCACACCGCTTACAGAGAAGGCGAAGTCGCCGTTACCAATATGTTCGGCGGCACGGATCGCGTGGATTACAACTCCATTCCTTCCGTGATTTATACCAATCCGGAAGTCGCCGCGGTTGGTGAAACCACCGAATCTGCGAAAGCGAAAGGATTGAACGTGGAGATCAAGAAGATCCCGCTTAGCTATTCCGGCCGCTATCTTGCGGAAAATGAAGGCGGTAAGGGCATTATGAAAGTCATCGTGGACAAAGATCACAACAAGATTCTCGGCTTCCACATGATCGGCACCTACGCCTCGGAAATGATCTACGGCCTTGCCATTATGGTCGGCAAAGAAATGCGGCTTGCCGAGATCCAGAAATTCGTATTTCCCCATCCCACGGTCGGCGAAGCCTTCCGTGAAGGGATCTTTTAACGATTATTTGAAAGGAGCAAAAACACAATGCCGAAAAGCCAATTTGTAGACCCCAAAAAAGCCTTTGAAAAAGGTTCCATTCATTTCAAAGACATTCCTGTTTGTCAGTATAACAAGACGCTTGAACAGGAAAAGAAGATTTATACCAAAAAGGACTTCATGCGCATCTATCGTGATATGGCGATCATTCGTGAGTTCGAAACGATGCTCAACGACGTCAAAACGAAAAGCTGCTACAACGGAGTCGAATATAACAACCCCGGACCCGCTCACCTTTCTATCGGTCAAGAAGCCAGCGCTGTTGGCGAAGCCTATTGCCTGGATATTGACGACCTGACCTTCGGTTCTCACAGAAGCCACGGCGAGATCCTTGCCAAGGGGCTTTCCTCCATTCAGAAGCTGGACGACAAAGAGCTCTATGACATTATGAAGGAGTTCCTGGACGGTACCGTTCTGAGCGTTGTTGAGAAGCACATGAACGCCGGCGGCGATATCAAGGAACTTGCGATCAATTTCCTTCTTTACGGTGCTTTGGCTGAAATCTTTGCCCGTACCACCGGCTTCAACCGTGGCTTGGGCGGCTCCATGCACGCTTTCTTCATTCCTTTCGGCATCATGCCCAACAATGCCATTGTGGGCGCTGCCGCGCCTGTCGCTCTGGGCGCCGCGCTTTATAAGAGATCCAATCACAAGAAAGGCATCGTGGTCGCCAACTTCGGTGACGGCGCCTGCGGCAGAGGTCCCGTTCTGGAATCCTTCAACTTTGCTTCCATGGATCAGATCACCAAGCTCTGGAATGACGGCAAGGGCGAAGGAATGCCTATTCTGTTCAACGTATTTAACAACCACTACGGTATGGGCGGTCAGACGCGCGGCGAAACGATGGGCTTTGATATGGTCGCTCGTCTCGGCGCCGGCTTCAATCCCACGCAGATGAACGCGGAACGGGTCAACGGCTATGATCCCCTGGCGGTCATTGACGCCGTGACACGTCAGAAGAAACTCCTGCTGAAGGGCAAGGGTCCGTCTCTGCTTGACGTTGTCACCTATCGTGTGTCCGGTCACTCGCCCTCCGACTCTTCTACTTACCGTACGCCCGAAGAGATCCAGGCGTGGAAAGACGCGGATCCCATTCCCGCTTTCAAGAACAAGCTCATCGCCGGCGGCATTGCAACCGAAGCCGAATTCGATGCGATCCAGGAGCAGGTCACGCGCCGCATGACGGAGATCATGAAGCTTGCGATCAACGACGAGATCTCTCCCCGTATGGATCTGGAAAAGAATCCCGACGCCATTTCCGGTATGATGTTCTCGAACCTGCACGTTCCGAACATGGATCCCGGCCGAGAGCCTGAAATGACTCTGCCCAAAGAGGAATGCCCCCGTGTCAAGGAGCTTAAGACCAAGGTACGCACCGCGTTTGACGCCAACGGCAAGCCTGTATCCAAAATGAAGGTGTTCAATATCCGCGACGGTCTTGCCGAGCCGATCATCGATAAGTTCTATGAAGATCCCACTCTGATCGCCTACGGTGAAGATAACCGCGACTGGGGCGGCGCTTTCGGCGTATACAAGAAGATGACGGAAGCCATCCCTTATCATCGCTTCTTCAACGCGCCCATTTCCGAATCCGCGATCGTCGGTTCCGCCGTTGGTTACGCTATGTGCGGCGGGCGTGCTATTGTTGAACTGATGTATGCCGACTTTATCGGCTGCGCCGGTGATGAGATCTTTAACCAGATGGCGAAGTGGCAATCGATGTCCGCCGGCATTTTGAAGATGCCCATCATCCTCCGTGTTTCCGTCGGTTCAAAGTATGGCGCACAGCATTCTCAGGACTGGACCGCTCTTACCGCGCACATTCCCGGACTGAAGGTCGTGTTCCCGTCTACGCCTTACGACGCAAAAGGCTTGATGCAAGCCGCTTTGAACGGCACCGATCCTGTCATCTTCTTTGAATCCCAGAGGATCTATGATAAAGGTGAAGAATTCCACGAAGGCGGAGTTCCTGCCGAACCTTATGAGATCACCATCGGCGATCCCGACGTGAAACGGAAGGGCAAGGACGTTACCATTCTTACCATCGGCGCCGTTTTGTACCGCGCGCTGGAAGCAGCTAAGATCCTGGAAGAGAAGTATGGCGTTTCCGCTGAAGTCATTGACACCCGCTCGATCGTTCCTTTCGATTACAGCAAAGTGATCGAATCCGTCAAGAAGACCGGCAAGTGCGTGATCGTCGGTGACGCTGTGGAGCGTAACTCCGTTATGCGTGATATGGCTTCCAACATCACGGAAATGGCGTTCGATTATCTGGATGGTCCCGTTACGGTAGTTGGCTCTCGCAACTGGATCACGCCTTGCTTCGAGCTGGATCATATGTTCTTCCCGCAGCCCGAATGGATCATTGACGCGATTCACGAAAAGATCATGCCTCTTCCCGGTCACGTGGCGAAAAACAACTTCACCACCATCGAAAAGATCGAAAGAGCAAAGAAAGGCATCTGATCTTCAAGAAAAAATACGGCAGAACAAATGTTCTGCCGTATTTTTCTTGCTAAAAAATCGAATTTGAAGTATAATGAAATACAAAGCAAAGGAGAAAGACGGATATGATAAGAAAGCTCTCGCTCATTCTATGCGCGGTTATATTCTTGACACTTGCATCCTGCGGCATAGATCCGATCATACCGGAAAAGTCGGAAAGTGCTTCGAGTTTTCAAGATCAGATCGTTTTATTTGAAAACGCCGTCGCCGAAATCAGTAAGCTCGACTATGATTGTATGATCTCCAAAACGGAGTATTTCAGGCCGGATGGATCCGGAGACTATGTCGGCGTTTATATTCAGAATATGTCCGATCAATCCATTTCACCTTATGACGGTGCTGCTGTGAAAGCCATTTTATCCAGCGGCATAAAAATGATCGATCTCATTCGCCGGGATGGTATGACCATCGTTTCTTTTTCTCTCTGCATTCCCGGACGCAGTTTAGATTACGGGTACTATTATTGCTCGGAAGGGAAAGCGGTATATCTGGGAGACACAGCCGCCGCGCTGACACAAACAGAAACGGGATATACCTATACGAAGCGCTCCGCATTCGGCACGGGGGCAACCTATTATACAGAACAGTTAAGCGAATTCTTTTTTTATTACGAGATCAATTAAAGTCAAGCAGGGATCGAAATGCGATCCCTGCTTCCTTTTTATGATAAAAATTTCAGATCGCCGCTGAATAGCGCCAAAATGGTACTGTAGATGTGTTCGGCGCGCTTTTCAAAGCCCTCTTTCATCAAATCAACTTCTTCTTTGTTATCAAGATAGAGCTTTACTTCCATCAGATCGAACTTGTTATTCCGAACGTTACAAATGAGATTATACCCGTCGCCGGAGCGCTCGACACGGGAGGCGATGGTGCTGCCGTCCTTTTTAAAAGCAAGTAGCCTTGTGGCGCTTCTCATGATCCGTTCTTTGATTGGATTTAAAACCGTATCTTCCACAGACTCCACGCTGACCCTGCCAACGTGAGAAATGCGATAAGCTTCCTTTCCGTATTCATCTGTAATTTTATCAATAGACCCGTTTTCCACAAGTTTGTTGAAGCAATCGGTGAAAACGAAATAGTTTATGGATCCATCCCAAACGATGATCTCTGAAATGGTTTGAAAATCCAGATCCTGATCCAACTCTTTGAGCAGATACAGAAGCAGGATCTTGATTTTTTCATCGTTATACATACGATAAGCCAAGGCGCACACCTCCTTTTTCACCCCCATTGTATCATACTTTTGACTGACACACAATGAAAATTTCCAGGTTTTTACGGGATTAAGTCAAAAAAGACTGCCAAAAATAGTAGCGAGCCCAAAAGAATCTGTGCATTCTTCACCGGGCCGTGAGAACAATTCTCAATTCACAATAAGGAGTAACGAAAATGGCTAATAAGTCTCTTGTTCCTGAGGCTAAGGAAGCTCTTAATCGCTTCAAAATGGAAGCCGCTTCCGAAGTCGGTGTTTCCCTCAAGCAGGGTTACAATGGTGACCTGACCTCTAAGCAGGCCGGTTCCATTGGCGGTCAGATGGTCAAAAAGCTGATCGAAAACGCCGAGAACCAGATGAAGACCAGATAACGACGGTCGACCAAAAAACGGACGGGATCAATCCCGTCCGTTTTCTATTTTTTACCAGATTTGAAAAAGAATGACCGCTCCGGATCCCGTCCATAATAAGGGCAAATAGGGAAAGGAGTGATCCATTGGCAAATAAAGTGGAAGTGTCCGGCATAAGCACCGCCACCTTGAAAGTCTTGTCGGAAGAAGAAAAGGCCACGCTTTTACAGCGGGTAAAGGATGGAGATCGATGCGCGAGAGATGAGCTGATCACCGGCAACCTTCGTCTTGTTCTGAGTGTTATTCAACGCTTTATGCGGCGTTCCGATAGCCCCGACGATCTGTTTCAAGTCGGTTGTGTTGGACTGATCAAAGCGGTAGATAACTTTGACGTCAATCAAAATGTAAAATTCAGCACCTATGCCGTTCCCATGATCATCGGCGAGGTACGACGATATTTAAGAGATAACAATATCATACGCGTGTCCAGATCCATTCGGGATCTTGCATATCGAGCGCTGGGCGAGCGCGAAGCCTTATCCGTCAAACTTGATCGCGATCCGACGATCGCCGAGATCACTCGCTCTTTAAACGAAAAGAATGCGGACGTTGAAGAGAGTCGGAATGGTGTACCCTTCACGGAAAAAGAAGTCAGTGACGCGTTGGACGCCGTCTTAGATCCGGTCTCTCTTTATGATCCGGTCTATTCGGACGGAAGCGATACGATCTCCATTATGGATCAGATCTATGACGTAAAAGGATCATCAGACAAATGGATCGAAAGTATTGCGCTGAATCAAGCCGTTTCCGGTCTTCGCGAACGTGAAAAAAGAATTCTTGAATTGAGATTCTATCAAGGTAAAACGCAAATGGAAGTTGCAGATGACGTGGGTATCAGTCAAGCACAGGTTAGTCGTTTGGAAAAAAATGCCTTGATGAGGATCAGAAAGCAGATGATATGAAAAGAAAATGGATCTTTATGTCTTTGATCACGGGGCTGATCATGCTCGCAGGCGTTATGTTTTTGGATTTCTTTCGCACTTTACAAGGGAATCAGGACGATGTAACGGTCGAACCGGTGATCCAAAAGGAAGAAATAGAAGCGGCGCCCGTCCTGCAAAGCGATCCGCTTGATCTAAACGGCACCGCGACAAGCGAAAATGAAAATAAGAATGAAGCTTCTCGGATCCGTATCTCTGTATTTGGAAACGTATTGCTTCACGAAAACGTTTTGAAGCAAGCCAATCAAGCGTTAACAGGAACAGAGGAGATCGATTATGCAAAAGGGTTTGACTTCAAACCAATGTTTTCGGAAGTAAAAGATTTGATCGAGTCTACCGACCTATCCCTGATTAATCAGGCAAGCCTTGTGGGTGCCAACGACGCACCTTCAGCCTTATGTGGTTATCCGGCTTTTAACGGTCCTTCCTCTATTTTGGACGATTATGCCGCATTGGGTTTCGACGGCGTGAATATGGCAACAAATCACGCCCTTGATACAGGCGGAGAAGGGTGGAAGAACGCGGTTTCCGCAGCAAAAGATAAGTCCATCACAACCTTTGGCACGTATCAAAACAAGGAAGAGATCCACGATATCAAAAACAAAGTAATAAATTTGAATGGGATCCGTCTATCATTCTTGTCTTACGTTACGGAAACCAATATGCGCCTGCTGGTAGATGAAGACATCGGGATCCCGTACGGAGCCGTCAAAGGCGGCGCGCTGAACAAGAAGATGATACGCGAAGATATAGCCGCCTGCAAGGAATGCTCGGACATCGTGATCGTATGGATCAACTGGGCAAATGACGCATCTTTTGAAAGCTCGGATTTTCAGAAAGATACAGCCATCTTTCTTGCCGATGCAGGTGCTGATGTAATTCTGGGAAACGGACCGAAAGCATTGCAAAAAACCGAATGGATCACGTCAGACAGTGGAAAGAAAACACTTTGTTCTTATTCCTTAGGAAATTCTCTTTGTACCATGCAATATATCGAAAATCTTTTAGGAGGCATTTTGATTTTTGACGTGGAAAAAGATGAAAGCGGGGCCTCGATAAAAAACGTTGTGATAGAACCGACTATGATCGAGTACGATGAAACGATCAGAAACATCAAATTGATTCGGTTAAACACATTTACTGAAGACAGATTTGATAGCCACGGAAGTAATGTTCTATACGGAAAAGGGAAGTATTCCTGGCTTACAGAAACGATAAACAAGCAGATCGAGCCGCTATTTATGCCCGCCGCCTACCGATAGAAAAAAGGACTTTGGGAAAACCCCAAAGTCCTTTTTTTAAGGCTATTATTTGAGCGCAATGGCTTCTTTGGCTTTTGCCACAATAAAGGGAGCGGAAAGCCCGAATTCGTCGATCAGTTCAGTCGCCTTGCCGGATTTACCGAAGCAGTCGTTCACACCCACGCGAAGAACAGGAACGGGAGTCTTTTCGCAAAGAGCCTCACAAACGGCGCTGCCGAGACCGCCGATGATGCTGTGTTCCTCCGCGGTGACCACGCATCCGGTCTTCGCCGCGCTCTTCTGAAGAAGTTCCTTATCGATAGGCTTGATGGTATGGATATCGATGATCTCGGCGGAAATGCCGTCAGAGGCGAGCGTATCCGCCGCTTTCAACGCTTCCGCAACGCTGATACCGGTCGCCACGATTGTGACGTCCTTCCCTTCGCGAAGGGTAATACCTTTTCCGATCTCAAACTCAAACGTATCTTCATCGTTGACGACCGGTACGGCGAGACGACCGAAACGCAGGTAAACAGGTCCTTCATAATCAATAGCGGCGCGCACAGCGGCTCTGGCTTCCACGGCATCCGCAGGATTGATCACGACCATACCGGGGATCGTGCGCATAATGGAAATGTCTTCATTGCATTGATGGGTGGCGCCGTCTTCCCCTACCGTGATACCCGCGTGAGTGGCGCCGATCTTAACGTTCAGGTGAGGATACCCAACAGAGTTGCGCACCTGCTCGAAGGCACGACCCGCGGCAAACATGGCAAACGAACTGGCAAAGGCGATCTTACCCGTGGTGGCAAGTCCCGCCGCAACGCTGATCATATTGCCTTCAGCGATACCGCAATTGAAGAAGCGGTCCGGATATACCTTCTTGAAATTTGCGGTTTTGGTGGACTTAGAAAGGTCAGCGTCCAACACCACGATGCGTTCATCGGCGCCGAATTCTGCGAGAGCATCGCCGTACGCTTCCCGGGTCGCTACTTTCTGCCCGATCTCATATTTCTTAGTAAGTTTCATAATACTGTCCTCCTTCTCAATTCAGGGAAGCGAGGTGCGCTTCCAATTCGGCTTTTGCCTGGGCATACTGTTCCGCGTTGGGAGCGCTGCCATGCCAGCCGGCTTCGTTTTCCATAAAGGATACGCCTTTACCTTTGACGTCTTTGCAGATAATGGCAAAGGGCTTGTCACTCTTATCAGCCTGCGCGACCGCTTCCTCGATCTGGTCAAAATCGTGACCATTGATCACGGCAACGTTCCAACCGAAGGCTTTGAATTTCTCGTCAATGGGCGTGGGATTCATAACTTTCGTAATATCGCCATCGATTTGAAGACCATTGAAATCGATGAAAGCGCACAAGTTATTCAGCCCGTAATGCGCTGCGAACATAGCGGCTTCCCATACCTGACCTTCTTCCAACTCACCGTCGCCGAGAATGGTATAAACACGCCAGGACGCCTTATCGATCTTGGCGGCTTTCGCCATACCGCAGGCTGCGGAAACGCCTTGTCCCAAGGAGCCGGACGACATATCTACACCGGGGATGTGCTTCATATCCGGGTGACCCTGCAGAATACTCGTTTTGGAGCGGAAAGTCTTCAGGATAGCGGTATCAAAGAAACCGCGAAGCGCCAATGCAGCATAGAGAGCGGGGCAGGTATGTCCTTTGGAAAGAACAAAGCGGTCGCGATCAGCCTTCTTGGGATCCTTAGGATCGATATTCATCTTATCAAAATACAGATAGGCAAGAATATCCGCGATGGAAAGGGATCCGCCGGGATGACCGGAAGACGCGCTGAACACTTCTTCCAAAGCACCGAGCCGGATCTTTGTCGCGATTTTTTCAAGTTCCAGTTTCTTTTGCTGTTCCATAATGTTTCCTCCGATGTTCATTTATTGTCTTTGCAATTGGTCTATCAAATCCGCGATACATGCCAGGTTGTGGTCGCGGAGATGGAGCTTGGAAATAGATTTGACTGCCTCGTTGGCATTTGCAGGGCAGGCTGCGATATCAGATGCGGAAAGCATATCCAAATCATTGTCATAGTCCCCGACGCAAACGATTTTTCTGCCGGGGTAGAGCGCTTTGAGATTCTCGATCTGACGCCCTTTTGAAGCGTTACCGTTCAAGATCTCCGTCAGGTTCGGGCTGGAGCCGGATACGGTAACCAAAGGCAAATAGGACTCAAGGTGCGATTGAAGAGCGGGCTTTTCATCAGCCGGAACGTCATAGGTGAGCTTATACCAAATGCGATCCAGATGATGAGAGAGATCGTCCACTACCGTAACGGCTGAAAAACGCTGCAGCCGTTTCTCCAAATGCGGCGTCATATGATCCGACAAAAAGCCACGGTCGGTGCAAATTCGATATCCGGCATTGGGAAACAAGGCTCTCGTTTCATCAATAATGCGTTTGGCGATCGATTTGTCCAATTGCCTGTTATCAAGAACTGTTCCGCGATCAAAATCATAAAGGCAAGCGCCGCCGCTTAGAATGGCAGGGCCGGAAACGATCTCACCGACAGACGGAAAAATAACGCGCAGGATCGCTTCGCTTCTGCCGGTGGCGATGGTAAACATCCCGCCTTTGTTCTGAAAAGAGCGGATCGCTTTTATATTCTCGGGCAAGATCGCGCTCCTATCACCGAAAAAGGTACCGTCAAGATCCGAAACGATCAAATACTGTTCTTCAGGATTCATACTTAAAACCAAGTTTCCTTAATACGTTGCGAAAATAACAGGGCAGGGGAGCCGAAAAGTTCATTGTCTTTCCGGTCAAAGGATGCTGAAAGCCCAAGAAACCCGCGTGAAGGATCTGCCCGCCGGATCCGATCTTTTTTCGCCCGCTTGCATACAGGGGATCATCGACGACAGGGCAACCCAATGACTGCATATGAACACGGATCTGATGGGTCCTTCCCGTTTCAAGCGTCAACTCAACCAAGGAATACCCGTCGATCTTCTCCAGAGTCTTGTAATAGGTTACCGCGTCCTTTGTGTGATCTGTCCCCGGAGGATAGGAAGCCATTTTTTTTCGATCTTTCGTACTTCTTCCGATGGCGGAGCGAATGACACCGCAATCCTCCGGCAAAGATCCGTAGATCACCGCATAATACTTCCGGGTAAAATCGTGGGTTTTGATCATGGCAGCAAGTCGCGCATGCGCTCGATCGTTTTTTGCAACAACCAATAATCCGCTTGTATCCTTATCGATCCGATGAACGATCCCGGGACGCAGTTTACCATTGATACCGGAAAGAGAGGAGCCGCAGTGGAAGAGCAAGGCGTTCACAAGCGTACCGTCGGGATTGCCGGGAGCGGGATGAACGACCATACCCTGTGCCTTATTTACAACGAGCAGATCATCGTCCTCGTAAACAATATCCAGCGGAATATCTTGAGGTGCCGCGTCGATCATCTGATCGTCGGGAGGAAAGATCTCAACGCGATCATTCTTGTTAACGAGACACTTTTTAGAGCGAACCTCTTTGCCATTGAGGAAAACGCATCCGCTATCTATGAGTTCTACTGCGCGGGATCGAGAAAAATTCGTTGCTTTGGCAATGGATTGATCGAGTCTCACGCCGTCGTCAACACTTACAAAACGTACTTCTTCCGTCATAAACGATCTTGCCCTTGCCCGTCAGGCTCAACGGGATCTTCCGTGGTTTGCTCTTTTGCGGAAAGGGAAGCGTTTTTCTTATTTCGGCCATCCTTGATAAGGTCGATCAATAGATAGATCACAATGGAAAAAGAGCCGACGGTTATAAAGGAATCAGCTACATTAAAAATAGGAAATTCAAAGAACCCGAATTCGATAAAGTCAACTACGAATCCTCTTGCGATCCGATCGATCATATTGCCGATCCCGCCGGCTGCTATCACAGTCAACCCATAGCGGAGAACGGGATGCAGCTGCTTTTTTCGATTTCTGAAAAGAAATATGAGAATGGCAAGGATCGCAACGGAGGATAGCACCATAAAAACCCACGGATGATCCTCCAGTATGTTCCAAGCTGCACCGCGATTTTCCGTATAGTGAAAATGAAAGATCGGATCCAGAACAGGCACGATCCCCTGAGAAGGAAGATGGGTCGAGGCAAGGTGCTTTGTGATCTGATCCAAAAAGACGATGACGGCGATCAAGATAGTGATGATTATCATAAAAGATACCCGTTACAACAACGAATAGGACGCACAAGGCGTCCATATTCATTGCTTATTCATTTGAAGATGCGGTAATGACGTCAGGTCCGGAACCTTTTAATACGGTTTCCTCGGCAGACTTCAGATCAGCCTCGGCGGGTTTTACGACAACACTGTCCCCGTCAAGATCCGGATCAAGATCCATCGCCTGGATCATCCCGACGTGTTCCAAATATTCCCGATAAAGTTTGCTCTGAAACTCGGAAGCGATCCGTCGCATTTCCTCGATCTTGTTCTTTTCAACAAGCACTTTTGCTCGTGCTTCTTCCACGATCGCATCGCAGCGGGCTTTCAACTCATTTTCTTTGCCGGCGGCGTCATCCCGTGCTTTCTGAACAATGGACTCACCAAGTTTTTGCGCCTTAATGATAGCGGAACGGATGGTTTCTTCTTCATGGGAAAGCTCATCGTACTTGGCTTTGATCTCATCGAATTTCTGCTCGGCTTCCGTAAGAGCCTTATAGACTTCCGTATACTTATCGATCAAAAAATCAAAATACTCATCTACCTCGGCGGCGTTATAACCGCGAACAGCTCTTGAGAAAGTCTTGTTTTTCAATTCATGGGGAGCGATCATATTAAGCCCTTTCTTATAAGCTGACCTTGGGCAAAAGGAACTGCACGATGATCAGAAGAAAATATGTAATTAAAAAGGATAAATCAATTGGAAGAGACGCAATCCTCTCGCTGCGTTCCAAAAGGGAACGGACGGGAAGAATAACCGGTTCCGTTACGGCGTAAACAAAACGCTCCAATGCGGAATCCTCATCAACGGGGATCCAGGAGAGGATCGCTCTTATAAGCATTAAGATCTCAAGAGCAGAGAGGAGAAAGGTAACCGCTTTAACAAGAAAGAAAACAACGAAAGTCAAGGTTTATTTTTCCTCGAAGCTTGCCTCTTGCTCCGCACGGATCTTTTCGCCGGAAAGCTCCACGTTGCTGGGAGTCACAACGTAGGTGTTGGTCGCGACCTTGCGAAGGTTGCCGTTAATCGCATAAGCGACGCCGTTAAGAAAGTCGATCAGACGGCGAGCGGTATCCTTATTGGTCTCTTCCAGATTCAAAAGAATGGTCTTACGGTCGACGAGATAATCGGCGATCTGCGTAACAGACCCCAGCTTCTCGGGTTTCACAACCACCATTTCGATGGAAGAGCCGCTGGTGACGCTGACGTTGGAACCGCCGCGGGTCTCAGGAACGGGTTCATCCGCGTAACCGCCATCCGGATAATCGGAAGTAACGTCGGAATCGTACCCGTCGTTGTAACCGGTCGTTTCCTCTTCATTCCCGAACATCAGTTTGTTGAATGCGTCTTTCAATCCCATGGTATTATCCTCCGAATTCACTTATTGTGATAATTTCTCTGGCCAAAAGCGAGTGTGCCGATACGGACTTGCGTCGACCCGCATTGAGTCGCCAATTCAAAATCCGATGACATACCAATTGACAATACAGCCATGTCCTTATTATCCATTTTTTTTGCTGATATGTCAATATATAAATCCATAATTTTTTGAAAATATTCAATTTGTACGAGTTCATCCTGTAAAACAGGGGGGATTGCCATCAAGCCGCAAAGTTTGATATGCGGATACTTGTCCAGAGATTGAAGGAAGGGAAGAGCCTCCTGCGGATCCAAGCCGGATTTGGATTCTTCACCACCGACATTGATCTCACAAAGAACCTTCATCACTTTATTGTGCTTTGCAGCCTGTTTTTCGATCTCCTCCGCCAGGGCGATGCGATCCAACGACTCGATCATATCGACTTTATCGATAATGTACTTTACTTTGTTCGTCTGCAGAGCGCCGATAAAATGGATCTCAACGTTCTCTTTATCAATGGCGTCGTATTTTTCCAAAAGCTCCTGTACGCGATTTTCCCCGATGCGATGAACGCCGCAGCGAATGGCGAAATTGATCTCTTCCGCGGTCCTGGTCTTCGTTGCTAAAAGCAGATGTGTTTTCTGATGATACGGGCTCTTTTTCTCGGCAGACGCAATTCTTTTCCGAATGTCATAGATCCGTTTCGCGATCTCGCCATAGCTTGGATCGGAAACAAGGTCACTCCAGAATTTTTCCATCATAAAGATCCTTTCCATTTACAATGACCTGCTCGTACCGGGACAGATACTCCGAAGGATCGATCTCACCCTTGCGAACATCCTCGTCGCTGGAGTTGATCTCGCGGCAAACGTAGTTGGTCTCGGTGTTGTGAAGGATAATCACCTTTTTGAATTTTACGGTATTTCCGTAAATCACATATACGCCGTTGACCTGATCCACGACGCGCAGAGCGGCTCTGGGAATGCTGAGCCCGCTCATAGTTTCCTTAATGATGCGGACCGGCTGTTCCCGGCTGAAATCAAAACCCTGGGGAACTTCTTCGATTCGGAATTTCAAAACGACCTTGTCCGTATCCGTTTGACGAACGATCTCATCCAGAATTCCGGTAACTTCATCCCCGTACGAATACAAGAAAAACAGCGAATAAGAGCGACCCTTGATAAAATCATTCGCTTCCTCGGAAGAGACTTCGCAAAGGGTATACCAGTCAAAATCCGTAACGATCTTGCCGATGGCGTTGTCGGGCAGAGAGGCTGGCTTTTCAGCGATCATATCGTGAAAAGAATCCACCGTGAGCGCATTGACCTTATCAATGGTGAAAATCGATTCATACCCGTCCAATAGAGTAGAGAAGTATCCCGGCGATCCGGCGTAAACGGACCCTATGGGATCCTGCAAAGACGCGGTCAGATCGTTCTTCTCCTGCCGGAGGGCGGCAAGACGCGCCTGATAATCCGTATCGGAATTCGTGATCAAGCGCCTCTTATTGAAGTTGATCAAAAGCTTATCCTTGTACTGAAAGACCCGGGAAATCTGTCCGTCCTGAACGGAAGAACGGATTTTGATCAGGTAATCATAGAGCTTTGCGTCAATTTTGGAAACGTCGGAGGTCAGATAACTTGTATCGATGGAAGAGCTCTCCAGCACGTTGATCTTGTCATCGATCTGACGGATTCGTTCCTGGATCTCCACCCCGCGGGACGACGAATAAACGGTTGCGATGATCTGGCTGGAGCCGACCTTTTGCCCTTCGGATACGGCATAGGTTATAACGCCGGAATCAGGCGCTTCCAGCACGCTTTCGCTGCGAACCAAATAGCCTGTCTTTTCCAGTGATTCATCCACGGTAATGGTATTGGCAAGCTGAAAGGAAACGTCCGTAGTCAAGCTATTGATCAACTGAATGATAATATAAGCGATAATAAAGCCGGACAGAATAAACACGAACAATCCGACTAAAATTCGTTTAGCTCTCATATTCTTTTAAAAACAAAACGCTCCTTTCTTTTAAGATCGGATATGGATCGACGGGGTCGTCCATATACAGCGGCACGGCAAACTGATACCGTTTAAACCAGGTGATCTGGCGTTTGGCGAAATTTCTCGTTTTTTGTTTTAATAAGGCAAGACAATCAGCAAGAGCCTTTTCACCGGAAAGATAAGGGAGCAATTCCTTGTATCCGATGGCTTGTGAAGCCGTTGTGCCATCCAAAGCGCCTTTATTGAAAAGATCTCTTGTCTCCTCGATCAAACCTTCCCGTACCATAGAATCGACACGTTTTTCGATCCTGTCATACAAAACGCCGCGATCCCGGAAGCAAAGACAAAAGGGAAGATACTCGATCTCGCCCTTGCTGTTGTGAGAAGCCCTCTTAAAGGAGGACAAAGTCTTTCCGGTGGAACGATAAACCGCGAGCGCCCGCACGATCCGCTTGACGTCCTTGATATGGAGAGATGCGGCGGTTTCCGGATCCGCGCTTTTCAATTCCTCCAGAAGCGCGGCGGTATGGCCTTCTTCCACTTGTTTTTTCAGATCATCCGCCACAGCGGGGGAGATCTCCACATCCCCGAAATCGGTGTGGAATAGAAGCGCGTCTATGTATAATCCCGTTCCTCCGACTACAACGGGAACGGAACCGCGTGCCCAGGCGGCACAAATTTCTCTTTCTGCAGCCGCCTGATAATCAAAAACAGAATAACGCGCCCCCGGATCGAGAAAGTCGATCATCTTATGCGCGACAAGCAAACGTTCCTCTTTGGTAGGTTTGGCGGTACCGATATCCATTCCGCGATAGATCTGCATGGAATCCGCGGATATGATCGTCCCTCCGATGTCCCGGCAAAGACGGAATGCGAGAGCGCTTTTTCCGGAAGCGGTGGGACCGAAAATGCAGATGCAGGGGATCATAGGATCAGCATCGCATCGCCAAACGAGAAGAAGCGATAAGCGTTCTCCACCGCGTGACGATACGCGTTCATCGTGTTGTTATAACCAAGCAGCGCCGAAACAAGCATGATCAGCGTACTTTCAGGCAAATGAAAGTTAGTGATCAAACCGTCGATGACCTTAAAAGAATACCCGGGATAAATGAAAATATCCGTGTCGCAGTTGTTCCGGATCAGTTCACCATGCTCATTGAAAGCGCTTTCAAGCGTACGGCAGGAAGTCGTGCCCACCGCGATGATGCGTCTTCCTTCTTTCTTTGCGGCGGAAACGGCGGCAACCGTCTCATCCGGGACAGAGAAAAACTCACTGTGCATCGGATGCTTTGTAATATCCTCCTCTTTGACCGGGCGGAACGTTCCAATACCGACGTGAAGAATAACCGACCGGATCTCCACACCCTTGCTTCGTACCTTTTGCAGAAGTTCATCGGTAAAATGCAACCCCGCGGTAGGCGCGGCGGCGGATCCGTCAACCTCCGCGTAAACCGTCTGATATCGGGATCGATCCGTCAGTTTTTCCTGAATATAAGGAGGAAGCGGCATCTGACCGATCTCATCCAAAAGCGCCATAAAGGGCCGGGTATGATCATAGTCAAAACGGATGATGCGGTCACCGTTTTCTTCTATGGATTCAACGGTGGCGTTTAACTTTCCGCCAATTGAAAAAGTCTTTCCCGGCTTTGCTTTTTTACCGGGACGGACCATACACCGCCAGGTGTCCAGGGACGCCTGACGAAGCAAAAGGATCTCCAAAGGGGAGCCGGTGTGGATCTCTTCCGCAAAAAGACGCGCCGGAATAACTTTTGATTTATTCACGACCAAAAGATCTCCGGGATTAAGAAAAGAGGGCAGATCGAAGAAATGACGATCCGAAAGAGAGCCCTTTTTATCCGCGACCAATAAACGGGAAGAATCCCTGGGCGTAACGGGATGCTGCGCGATCAATTCCGAGGGAAGATCGTAGTAGTAGGATGAACGTTTCAACAAATCCAATTCAGACATAAAAAACCCACATATAAATTGACATTTTAGGCAAAAAATGATATGATACATTGCGTGAGTAATGAGAATTAAAGAGCGCTTTTATTATACATCATTCCTCACGACATTTCAACTGATTTTTTTCCGGAGGAGCAAAGCATGAAAAAGGTCCTTTTTGAAGGAGCGGCAACCGCACTGATCACCCCTTTCAGGGATAACAAAGTTGACTTTGAAGCTCTGGCGCGCTTGATCGACTTTCAGGTGTCCCATGACATTTCTGCACTCGTGATCTGCGGTACCACCGGCGAGTCCGCAACCCTTGACGACGACGAACACATCTCCGTGATCGAAAACGCCGTTAAGATGGTAAACGGCCGCGTTCCCGTCATTGCGGGGACAGGAAGCAATAACACCGCTCACGCCATTATGATGTCCAAGAAGGCTCAGGCGGTCGGCGCCGACGGTCTTCTTCTCGTAACGCCTTATTATAATAAAACCACTCAAATCGGACTCGTTCGCCACTTCAACGCCATTGCCGATGCGGTCGACCTGCCCGCCATCGTATACAACGTTCCTTCACGAACCGGCGTAAACATTCTCCCGGAAACCTATAAACAGCTTTCTCTTCATCCGAATCTCGTTGCCATCAAAGAAGCAAGCGGCGACCTGGAAGCGCTTAAAAGAACCGTCGAGTTGTGCGGTGATGACATGACGGTGTATTCCGGAAACGATGATCAGATCGTTCCCATCCTAAAACTCGGAGGCAAGGGTGTGATCAGCGTTCTGTCCAACGTATTGCCCGCTGAGACCGACTTCATTTGCAAAGCCTTTAGGGAAGGGAAGGTCGAGGAAGCCGAAAAACTACAGGAAAAGTATCTGCCGCTGATCAAGGCGCTCTTCTGTGAAGTCAACCCCATCCCCGTCAAAGCCGCAATGGCACACCTAGGTTTTTGCACGCCTGAGATCCGGCTGCCTCTGGTCGAGCCGGAAGAAGCGCACATGGAACTGATCCGCGCCGAATTGAAAAAAGCGGGCGCAAATTAAGGGAAGGAAAATAAGAAATGATCAAAATCCTTTTGTCCGGCTGCGGCGGCCGCATGGGCAGAGCCGTACAGTCATTTTGTAAACAAAGCGATGAATTTGTTGTTGCGGCAGGCGTCGATCCCGCCATGCCGAAAGCTGAATTCCCGGTGTTTGCTTCTTTCGACCTTGTGGACGTTGAAGCCGATGTGATCATAGACTTTTCTTTTCACACGGGAATTCCGGATCTGCTCAGATTTGCCATTGACCGTAAAATGCCCGCCGTCATCGCCACCACGGGCTTTACGTCGGAAGAATCGGAAGCCATCGGCGCCGCTTCTCAAAAGATCCCGCTGTTCCGCAGCGCCAATATGTCCATCGGGGTCAACCTTCTTTGCAAGCTTTGCAAGGAGGCAGCCGCTCTACTGCCCGATTTTGATATTGAGATCATTGAAAAACATCACAACCAAAAGGTCGACTCTCCCAGCGGTACCGCACTGATGATCGCCGATCAAATGCGTTCCGTTTTGCCTCAGGAAATGAAGTACACCTTCGGCAGACAGGGCATCGTCGGCAAAAGGGATCCGAAGGAGATCGGGATCCACGCTGTTCGCGGCGGTACCATCGTTGGTGAGCATGAAGTGATGTTTGCCGGTTTTCAGGAAACGTTGACCATCACCCATACGTCACTGTCCCGTGAGGTTCTGGCGTCCGGCGCGGTGTGCGCCGCCCGCTTCCTTTTGGATCAAAAAGACCCCGGGCTATACGGTATGGACGATATGTTGTCATAAAACAAAAGGTGATCAGCCGATCTTCGGCTGATCACTCATACTATTTACCGTTCCTCCGCAAGGGCTGTTTCTACCGCCCGCGCCAACTGATCGGCGCAGGAGGTGGGGCGCGCCCCGCAGGTATTTCCCTTCAGAAGGGCAACCAGTTCATCGCCGGGCATTCCGTCCACCAATTTGGAGATCGCCTTCAGATTTCCGTTACAACCGCCGTCGAAGGATACGTTTTTGACCTTGCCGTCCTCCAGATCAAAATGGATCTGACGGGAACAGGTCCCTTGCGTCGTATAGTCGTGTCTCATTTTGTCACCTCTTGTCTGTTTCTGTTTCCAGTATAACATTGTCCTAATAAAAATGCAAGGAGAAAGCTTTGTTCAAGAAAAATCAGGAAGTTGAGCTTGAGATCCTTGAATTGAATATGATGGGTCACGGCGTTGCCAAGCGCGACGGCGCCGTCTTCTTTGTGCGGGACGCGCTGCCCGGGGAAGTCTGTCTTTGTCGGATCATTAAATGCGCCAAAAACTATTACGTGGCGCATGTTTTGGAACGCCGTTCCGTTTCAGAATACCGGATCGATCCTGTTTGCCGCGTCTGGAGAACTTGCGGCGGATGCGTATTTCAAAACGCGTCTTATGAATTGGAGCTTCTGACAAAGAAGCGCTATGTGGAGGAGTGCGTCAAAAAAGCCGGTCTTTCACTCCAAACAAATCCCGTCCTTTCTTCCAGAAATATCTGTCGTTATCGTAACAAAGGGCAGTATCCCGTGTCGCAAGCGGACAGCGGGATCGTTGCCGGCTTTTATGCGCCCAGATCTCATCGGGTCGTATCGATTGACGATTGCGCCATTCAGAACGAGGCCTTTTCCGGTATTTTACAAACTGTTATATCCTTTTGCCGGGATCGGGGCGTTAAACCGTACGATGAAGAGGCAAAGGACGGTCTTTTACGCCACGTAAACCTCCGGATCGGTGAAAAAACCGGGCAGATCATGCTTTGCCTTGTTTTGACCAAAGATGAATTTCCCGGGGAAGGGGAGTTTATTGATCAAATTACCTCCCGGGAAAGTAAAATCGCAAGCATTGTGTTTAATATCAACCCGGACGATACGAACGTGATCTTGGGAAATAAAGAACGCCTGGTTTGGGGCAGAGAAGCCATCGACGACGTTTTATGCGATAAGCGCTTTTCCCTTTCATCTAAATCTTTCTATCAAGTCAATCGGGATGGCGCCGAACTTTTATACCAAACGGCGTTTCAAATGGCGCGCGTCACGCCGGATACCGTTTTATTGGATCTGTACTGCGGGGTCGGCACCATCGGGCAATGCGCCGCTCAAAAGCCGGATCAAAAGATCTATGGCGTGGAGATCATCCCCCAAGCCATTGAAAACGCCAAGTTCAACGCCTCTCAAAACGGCTTGACGCAAACACGGTATATCTGCGGTGACGCTTCCGCGCTCTTTGATAAGATTAAAGAGGGCGATTGGAAAAGCGCGCTTTTGATCTTAGATCCGCCCCGCAAAGGACTTTCTGCCGACGTGATCGGTAAAGTGATCGCTTCGCCGGTTGAAAAGATCCTTTATATCTCCTGCAATCCCGTTACACTGACGCGAGATATCGCGCTGCTGGAGAAAGGCGGATTCTCAGCAGGTTTTCTACAGCCGGTGGACTTATTTCCACGCACGGGGCACGTGGAGGCAGTTACATTGATCACTCGAGACGATGTCGAGGCTACGGATTTGATGCTAAGAGCATGGACTAAATAAAGAACATAGTTTTTAATACAATGATAATTAAATCAATTTTTTATAAGGAGAATAATCATGGCGACATATTATGTTAATGGGAATCAATTTGAGGTATCTGTTTATGGGTTGCGAATAGAATCTGATTCAGATAAAGAGAACATCTTTTTTCTCGCCCCGATTGATAACAACTGGGAAAAATACTTTTCAGCTGACTCGAACTGGATTGCTTCAAAAAACAGAGCAATAATAGTATATGCCAGCGAAAACAATTTACGGAAAGTCGATAGGTTGGTTTATATCTACTGGGAACAAGTTGGCAATCCGAATAACGTTGAAATCGAAGTTGACATAAATGAGACAGATCGCGCATATCTAAACGGTTTATTGGTGCAGAGGTTAGGCTAACATATAGAATCATAGTCGATCGATTATAACGTTCGACAGCATAGGCTTTACGAGGGCAATTATGTGGGCAGCGTTGATAACGGCATTTTTATTCACGCCATTGTCCCAAGGCACGTCGAGACGGTATGCTGCTTGTACCACCAGAAGAAGGACTTTATTTCAGTGACGTATGAACCGAAAGATGCGGAGTATCTGAAAAAGTAAAATGAATTATTCAAATC
>CAMPCJ010000003.1 GCA_946645685.1 uncultured Clostridia bacterium
GCAGGACGGCATCGTAAATAGTGGCGGAGCAGTGCTTCTTGACGATGAGCCCCTGCTTGTTATACCGGGTCACGGCGGCGGGGGTAAATGTCGAATCCAAAAGTCCGGGGTGGCTGCTGAAGCGCAGGATGAAAATATCCGCCATCCGCTCCGTGGCAAGGCACCAGTTGGGTTTAGATCCCACAGTATAAAGGAATTCTTCCGCGGATTGCAATACGATGGCGCCGTTCGGTTCCCGCTTGTTCACAGGCGTTTCCCAGCGCCAGGTGCCGCCGCCCAGCGGCCAGCAGTGGACAATATAGTCCTTGCCGTCGCCCAGGGCGTCCCCGATGAACATGATCACGTGCCCCGTTTTACCTTCCGGATCAGCGAGGATGATGTCCCCGGGTCGCATTTCCCTCTTGATCGTTTCCATAAACGCCGCTTTATCGTCTGTCTTATAAGCGTTGGGCATATCAAAATCCGCGTATTTATGCCCGAAGCGGAACAGAAGGCATTCCGCGTAGTTTTTCATGTCGTTGTGAAACTGCCCCGCGTTGAGTCCCGGGACTTCAAAGCCGGTGGCATTGAAGATCACGTCCGCCGCAAAGCTGCGGCAAACGCCGTAGTAGTTTACGTCGGAGCTGGCAAATTCCGGCGGAAAACTGCCGGTCATAAACAGCGGGCCCTTGGGATGATGGGTCGCGTCCCACAACACCTTGGTCAGGGATGTGGCGGTGTTATACTGGGTGTCGGGATTGGCGTGGACATACGCCAACGCCGTCTCCTGTACCACTTTTTCATATACTTCCCGCCCGGCTTCCCGGACAGTCATACCGAGTTTCAGCTCCATCTGTTTCATCTCCTTTTACTCTATGGCGACCAGCCGCACGCCGGTCACACCGCTCAGCCGCGCCAATTCCCGTAGCAAAACGTCCATATCCAGACTCAGATTCTGCGTGTCCAGGGAGAGCAGCACGTGTGCCTTCCCGCCGATGGGCAGGTTCTGGTTGATGGTGAGAATGTTGGCGCCGCCCTCGGTGAGTTTTTTCAACGTTTCGGAAAGCGCGCCCGCCTTATGCGCCAGATTGAAGGCGATCACCGCTTTCTTGCCCAGGGTGTCATGATTGGGCGCGAAAATATAGTCCTTGTACTTATAATACGTGGAGCGGGAAATACCCACCCGCCGTACCGCTTCGCTCACGTCCTTCGCCTTTCGGCTTTCCACCAGATCCCTGGCTTCAATGACTTTTTCATAGTAATCCGGAAGAATGGCTTTATCGATGATCAGATATTTTTCTTTCATGATGCGCCTCACTTATTCTTTCGTATTTGGCTATTTTCACTCTACCGTATCCTGCGAAAAAAGTCAACCGAATTCGCGGATTTTCTGTAAAAAAAGTCCGTAATTTACGGACGAATGAGCGGCATTCCTCTCCGTGGATTTATCTGTTTTACAAAAAAATGATAATTAAAATAATAATACAGTGAAAATATTTTAACCAACCCCTTGCAATGGAAGAGAAAAAATAGTAAAATAATGCGATGAAATTAAAATTGCAAAGGCGAAATCGCTTCGCCTGCGTAATAGGAAAAGGAGAAAAAGAGAATGGATTACGCAAAAGAATCATTGAAGAAGCATTACGAATGGAAGGGAAAGATCGAAGTCATCGCCCGTCCCGCGCTTGTGACCCGCGACGACCTGTCCCTCGCTTATACCCCCGGTGTTGCCCAGCCATGCCTGGAGATCCAGAAGGATTATAACAAGAGCTTTGAACTTACCCGCCGCGGCAATCTGGTCGCCGTTGTGACCGACGGTACCGCCGTTCTCGGACTGGGGGATATCGGACCTGAAGCCGGTATGCCCGTTATGGAAGGCAAGTGCGCTCTGTTTAAAGCTTTCGGCGACGTGGACGCCATCCCGCTGTGCGTGAGAAGCAAGGACGTGGATGAGATCGTCAAGACCATCGCTCTCATTTCCGGCTCCTTCGGCGGCATCAACCTGGAGGACATTGCCGCTCCCAGATGCTTTGAGATCGAAGAAAGATTGAAGAAGGAGACTGATATCCCGATCTTCCACGACGACCAGCACGGTACCGCCGTTGTGGCGCTCGCCGCTTTGATCAATGCGCTCAAAGTCGTGAAGAAGGATATCAAGAACGTTCGCTGCGTGATCAGCGGCGCGGGCGCTGCCGGCGCTGCCATCGGCAAGATCCTGCTTCTGGCTGGTCTGAAGGATCTCATCATCTGCGATCGCAAAGGCATCATCAATGAGGAAGATCCTTCCCTGTCTCCCGCGAAGATGGAGCTGGCGAAGATCACCAACCGCGGTCACCTCTCCGGCACTCTGGCGGACGCCTTGAAGGGCGCCGACGTGTTCATCGGTGTATCCGCGCCCGGTCTGGTCACCGAGGAAATGGTGAAGTCCATGGCGCCCGGCGCCATCCTCTTCCCCATGGCGAACCCCGTTCCGGAGATCATGCCCGACCTGGCGCTGAAAGCCGGCGCCGCCGTTGTGGGGACCGGTCGCAGTGACTTCCCCAACCAGATCAACAACGTGCTTGCGTTCCCGGGCATCTTCCGCGGCGCGCTGGACGTTCGCGCTTCCGATATCAATATCGAAATGCAGCTGGCGGCGGCTTACGCCATTGCCGGTTATATCAAGCCGGAGGATGTTTCCGCGACCAACATCATCCCCTCCGCGCTGGATAAGAGCGTTACCCGCGCTGTGGCGGACGCTGTTGCGAAGGCTGCCAGGGAATCCGGCGTAGCCCGCATCTGACAAGTCAAAAAAAGAACAGACACGAGAGTGTCTGTTCTTTTTTTGCGTCATTATAGATCTTTCTTTGCCAGATCGGCAAGGGACGACAGATCCGGCAGCAGGGGAGGGCTGACCTTGATTTTCAGCGGGTCAAAACAAAACTTCCGGCAAACGTCTTCAGGCGACACGATACCGCGAATGCGGCAAATACAAGAATCGCCGCCGTTAATGATCTCGGCGTATTCGCAAAGATCGCACTGGGCGTCCTGTCTTCTTTTCATATCGTCACCTCCCTCTTTCCCCATTTTACAGGAAAAGAAGCTATTTTACAAGAGTTTTTTCAGAAGAAGGGAGAAAAGCGTCAAGACCAGGGCGAACAGGATCCTGCCGGCGAAGTAATACTTCATGCTCAGATGCGCCTGTTTGATGGGCAGCGCGCTTTGCAGAAACACGGAGAGCCCCGCCCATCCGATCCCGGCGCCGCATAAAGGCAAGGCAAGGGAATAGGGAAGGGCAGCGACTTTATCCAATCCGCCGGTGATCTCGAAAAACAGCGCGGCGACCGCCCCGCCCACAGGCCCGATCCCGGGAAACAGAGGCAGCAGAAGAGACGATAGACAGGAAAAAAAGAGGATACAGCCGGCGATGGACAAAAAACTCTGGGAGGCGCCTTTTACGGCTTCGTGCAGGGGAACGGGTGTTCCCGAAAAAACACACGTCTCCCGGGGAACGAGGAAAAGAAAAAGCAACAGGGCGGTAAGGCTTTGGACGGCGTACAGGAAAACGGCGGCACGGACGTCTCTCAGCACCGTTTTGCCAACGTACCCGATCAGAAAAGAAGGCCCCGTGTTACAGCAGCAAAGAAGCATCCGGTTTGCGCCTTTTTCGGAAACAGACCCGCATCGGCGCATTTTGCTGATGGTTACGGCGCCAACGGGAAATCCGCAGGTCAAGCCTAAAAGCAACGGGAGGAACCTGCCGGCGGGCAGCTCCGAAGACGCCAAAAGATTGGAAAGAACAAGCGCGGGAAATAAAGCCGGGAGAGCGCCGCGGCAGGCAAGGACCGCGCCGTCCCAAACGCCCATTGCGGCACGGTCGGCATAGAAAAGCGTCAGGATCAGCATAATAAACGGCGGCGCAACGCGGACGCACCTTTTGAGAAAAGTCATATTCCACCCCTTTCGGCATATCTTATGCGTGATCGCACAAGCTATTCCGACGGAGGCTCTATGAAACTGAAACGACTCCTGAAACCCGACAAAGCACCATCCTCCGACCAGATCATCCTGCAAAGCGGGAAACGCCTGGTCATGGAAAATTGCAAGAAAGTGATTTATTGCGATACAGAGCGCATCTCTGCTTTGGGGAAAGTCAAGGTGGAAATATGCGGGAGAAATCTGCGCCTTTTGGAACTCGGGAATGATAACGTGGAGATTCGCGGGCAGATCAACAGCATCCTTTTGGGAGATAGATCGTGACGCTCCTGTCCCTTATCCTGGGCAGCGTGCGGATCCGTCTGGTCTCGCCGCGCCCGGAACGTTTGGTCAATGCGGCGCACAGGATCAATCTGCCCTTCCGCAAGCTTGTGATGACGGAACGGGAGGCTTCTTTTGAGATCCTGCTCTTCAGGCTTTCACGCCTGAGACCGTTTCTGGAAACCGTTTCTCTTGCGGAAGAAGTGACCCTGGAGGAAAAAGGACTTCCCCCCCTGCTCAGGCGCTATCGAAAACGCTTTGGCTTTTTTGCGGGAATTGCGGTATTTGCCGTTTCCCTCCTCCTCGCAAACTGTTTTGTTTGGGGCGTGGATCTATCCGGCAGCGCCCGGGAGCCGGAGGAAGTCTTTGCCGCCCTTTCGGAAGCGGGGCTTGCCCCGGGAGTCTGGAGCAGAGATATGGATACGGACGCCATCGCCCGAAAATTCCTCATTCTACACCCGGAATACGCCTATTGCGGCATCCGCCTGGTGGGAATGCGGGCGCTGGTTGAACTGCGTGACGCCGAGATCCTCGAGAAGCATGATATAAACGACGGCTATTCCAATATGATCGCCGGGGGAAGCGGACGGGTGGTGCGCTGTGAGGTGATGAATGGCGAAGCCTGCGTCAAACCGGGCGATCTGGTACAAAAGGGCGATCTCCTCATCAGCGGCATCCGCAAAACGGAAAACGGCTCCTTCCGTCCTGCCCGCGCCCGGGGAAGGGTCTTCTGTGAGGCACAGGAGGCTTTCGAGACCTTTGTCCCCTTTTCGGAGACCGAAACGGTTTTGACCGGCAGGGAAGCGAGTGTGACTTCCTACTACCTTCTGGGAAAAAAACTGTTTTCTTTCGGCGCCGCCGATCCTTTTCCCCTTTCGGAGCGCAGCGTCTTTTTTGAGCCGGTGCGTTTTGGGGGGATCACCCTTCCCCTTTACCGGGAAACGGCATCGTTTGCGGAAAAGCTTGAAAAAACCGTACAACTAAATATTGACAGAGCAAGGGATATCGCGTATGATAGATATACAATATATAGAAATGAAGATATATGTCAAAACGGTGAGATAAAGGCGGAAGATTTTCTGTGGGAAGAGCGGGAAGACGGGGTATATTTACTCGTCAAGCTTTTCACCGTCAGGGATCTTTGCCGGGAAGTACCGTTTACCGTTCTATCGGACTCGTAAACGAAAAGGAGTTTTATGTCGGGAAAAACAGAAAAGATCCTGGAGATCCAGGGAACAGAAAGGATCGCCGATATTTTCGGCGCGTTCGATTCCAACGCGGAGCGGATCGAAAAGGAATTTGACGTGGTACTGTTCAGCCGGGACGGGGAGATCCGTGTGTCCGGGGAAAAGGAAAACGTGGAGCAGGCGGCGAAGGTCATCCATTATCTGGAGAAGCTCTCCGCCCTCTCCGGTGTTCTGTCGGAGCAGAACGTGGCGTATGCCATTACCGCCGTGCGGGACGGTATGGAGCAGGATGCGGAAAAACTCATTGGCGACACCGTCTGCATCACGGCGAAGGGCAAGCCCATCAAGCCCAAGACCATCGGGCAGAAAAACTTCGTGGAGTGCATTCGGAAGCACACCGTCACCTTCGGCGTGGGACCCGCCGGAACGGGCAAGACCTTCCTGGCGGTAGCGATGGCAACCCTGGCGCTGCGGAAAAAAGAAGTTTCCCGCATCGTCATCACCCGTCCCGCCGTGGAAGCGGGAGAACGCCTGGGCTTTTTGCCCGGGGATCTGCAAAGCAAGATCGACCCCTATCTCCGACCCCTTTACGACGCCCTGTATGAAATGCTGGGCGGCGAAAATTATCAACGGCTGGTGGAAAAAGGCTCCATCGAGGTGGCGCCTCTGGCGTATATGCGCGGGCGCACGCTGGACGATTCCTTCATCATCCTGGATGAAGCGCAGAACACCACCCACGAGCAGATGAAAATGTTCCTTACCCGCCTGGGCAACGGAAGCAAGATGGTGGTCAACGGAGACGTGACGCAGATCGACCTGCCCGGCGGCACTCCTTCCGGACTCATTCAGGCGTTGAAGATCTGCGAGGGCATCGAAGGCGTGGGCGTTTCCCGCCTCACCTCCAAGGACGTGGTGCGGAACACCATCGTGTCCCGCATTGTGGAAGCGTATGAAAAAGCGCAGAAGGGGTCAAATCATGAATCATCGCATCGCCGTTGAAAACGAACAGACCGAGGTCAGAATGAGTCGGGGATATAAAGGCGCCGTCCGCAAAGCCGCTCTCGCCACTCTCGTGGCGGAGGGCTTTCCCTATCGGGCGTCCCTTGCGGTTTCCCTGGTAGAGAAGGAGGAGATACGCCGTCTCAACCGGGAATTTCGGGATGTGGATCGTCCCACGGACGTTCTCTCATTCCCCTTGCTGGAGGATCCCTTCCATCCGGAGAAGTCGGACGTATTCCGTGGCTGCGTGACCTTGGGCGACGTGATCGTCTGTCCCGGTGTGATCGTTTCCCAGGCAAAAGAGGCGGGCGTATCCTTCCGGGAGGAGCTTTCCCGGATGGTCATCCATTCCGTCCTGCACCTTTTGGGGAGGGATCACGCGGAACCGGAAGAAGAAAAAGCAATGTTCTCTCTGCAGGAGGCGATCCTTCGGGACGTGATGCAGCCAGAACGTACATAACAGGAGAAAACAATGGACCAAACGCAAAAAGTCGGATTTATTGCCATCGTGGGTCGCCCCAACGTGGGAAAAAGCACCCTGCTCAATACGCTTTTGGGTGAAAAGATCGCGGCGGTTTCCCGGAAACCGCAAACCACCCGCACCGCCATCACCGGCATCCTGACCCGGGGCGCTGATCAATATGTCTTTCTGGACACCCCAGGCGTTCATAAGCCCCGCACGAAGCTGGGCAGTGCCATGATGAAGTCCGTTGGCACCGCCACCGCCGACGTGTGCGCCGTTCTGCTTCTGGTGGAGCCGGTGATGCAGATACATCCCACGGAACAGGAATTGATCAAAAAGTTTTCCAAAGCCCGCGTTCCCATGATCCTGATCATCAACAAGACCGACGTGCATACGCCCGAGGAGATCATCCGCACCATCGACGTTTTCCGGCAGGAGGCGGATTTTGCCGCCGTCATCCCGCTGTCCGCCAAGACCGGGGACGGCGTGGATATCATCTTTGATGAGGTGGAGCCTCTTCTGGAGGAAGGCGCCTGGTTTTTCCCGTCGGATATGATCACCGACGTTCCAGAGCGCACCATCGCCGCCGAGGTCATTCGGGAAAAACTGCTCAGACTTTTGGATCAGGAAGTTCCCCACGGCACCGCCGTTACCATCGAGGATTTCAAAGAGTCCGATCAGCGGATCGATATCCGGGCGGAGATCTTCTGTGAAAAAGCGGGGCATAAGCGGATCATCATCGGCAAGGGCGGCAGTATGCTGAAGAAGATCGGTACCTACGCCCGGGAAGACCTGGAGGCGTTTTTCGGCGTTCACGTGAACCTGGATCTGTGGGTCAAGGTCAAGGAGAATTGGCGGGACAACGATTCTTTGATCGCCTCTTTCGGCCTCAGCCACAAGGATTGATATGGAAAAAAAGGTGAAGGGGCTTGTTCTCCGTTCTACGCAGTACGGGGATTATGATAAGCTCGTTACCGTTTTGACAGAAGAAGGCAAACTGTTTTTCAAAGCCCGGGGCATTCGCTCCATCACCAGCAAAAACGCCGCCGGGTGCGCCCCCTTCGTCTTTTCCGAGTTTCAGATCGAACAGCGGGGAGACAAAAACTATCTGAAACGGGCGCAACCTCTGTTCACCACCGTTCGGCAAGGGTGCGACGTGGTCACTCTGGCGTTGGCTTCCTTTATGTGCGAGGTCGCGGAGGACGCGGCGCTGGACGCGGAGACCGGGAAAAGCGTTTTGAAGATCGTGATGAACGCGCTCTTCATCCTGGCAAAGGAAGACCGACCGGCGGATCTGGTCTGCTCGGTCTTTGAGTTTCGCCTGCTGGCGTCGTTGGGACAAATGCCTCTGTTTGACGCCTGCGCCCGCTGCGGAAGCGCCTTTGACGATGACGAGATCCTTTATATGCGCCTGGGGGAGGGTGATTTTATTTGTCCTGCGTGTTTCACCGGCAGGGACGAAAACGTTCGTCGGATCTCCCGAGACGTGTATTATCTGGCGCGGCGCAGCGTTTCCGCTCCCGAGAAGGAAGCCTACGCTTTGAAAATGCCCCCGGCGGTGCTGAAGGAATTCGCTCAGTTGGCGGAGCGGTATTTTCTGTTTCAGATGGAGCGGAATTATAACAGTCTGAAATTCTACCATGAGGTCAAGCGCCTTCCGGAAGACGTAAAAAAGGAAATAGAAAAGAAAGATGATACCGTTTGAAAAAGCCGTTGTAACATTGGAGTTTGACAAGGTCCTGCGGGACCTTGCCTCTCTTTGCGCCGTGGAAGCGGGCAAAGAAAAGATCCTTTCTCTGATGCCGGAGACCGACGCGGACAGAGTGGCGCTCCTTCTGAAGCAGACCGCCTCCGCCCGCCGTATTTCCGGGATCCGGGGAGAACCGTCTCTGTCCGCGCATCCTACGCTGCCGGACGTGATCGACCGGTGCGAGAAGGGGGCGCAGCTCAACGCGGCTGAGCTTTTGCGGGTGGCGCGCCTTTTGCATTCCGCCGACCGGGCAAAGGATTACGGAGAGGCGCTGGAGGGGGAAGACGCTGTTTTGGGTGAGATCTTCCGCCGCCTTCTGCCTGATCGGGCGCTCGCCCATGAGATCGACCGCGCGCTGCCGTCCGAGGACGCTGTTGCGGACGACGCCAGCCCCGCGCTCTTTTCCATTCGCCGAAAAAAGAACGCCTGCGCTCTGAAGATCCGGGAAACGCTGCAGCATTACATTTCCGGCTCTTACGCCGCCTATTTGCAGGAGAATATCATTACCTTCCGCAATTCCCGCTACGTTATCCCGGTGAAGAGCGAGTATAAGAACGAGATCCACGGGCTGATCCACGACACCTCGTCCTCCGGCGCCACCGTCTTCATCGAGCCTATGAGCGTGGTGGAACTGAACAATCAGATCAAAGTGCTGGACGGGGAAGAGCGGGACGAGATCGACCGGATCATGTGGGAGCTTTCCCGCCGTGTTTCCGGTGACGCGGATCTTCTTCGCCTGGATTTTATCAATATCGTGGAGCTTTCCGTCATTTTTGCCCGGGCTGCGCTGGGCGCCCGGATGGAGGGCGTTACCCCCACTATTTCCAAAAACGGCGTTCTGGATCTGAAAAAGGCGAAGCACCCCCTCCTGGATCCCAAAAAAGCGGTGCCTATTTCCGTTTCCCTGGGGCGTGACTTCGATACGCTGGTGATCACGGGACCCAATACCGGCGGCAAAACCGTCACCTTGAAGACCATGGGGCTTCTGGCGATGATGGCGCAGTGCGGGATGCAGCTCCCCGCGGAGGAAGCGGAAGTGCCCGTTTATCCCGACGTTCTGGCGGACATCGGCGACGAGCAGAGCATCGAACAGTCCCTTTCGACCTTCTCCGCCCACATCGTCAATATCATTGATATGCTGGAGCGTACCAAACCCGGGGTGCTGGTGCTCTTCGATGAATTGGGAAGCGGCACGGATCCGGTGGAGGGCGCCGCCCTGGCGGAATCGATTTTGATGACCGTTCGGGAAAGGGGCGCCGTGTGCGCCGCCACCACCCATTACGCGGAACTGAAAACCTACGCGCTGGAGACGGAAGGGGTGGAGAACGCTTCTTGTGAATTTGACATCACCACGCTGATGCCGACGTATCGTCTGATCCTCGGCGCCCCCGGACGTTCCAACGCCTTTCTCATTGCCTCAAGGCTCGGCTTGTCGGAGGACGTGATCCGCCGCGCCGCCGTTTTGGTAAAAGCGGAAGACCGCCGTTTTGAGACCGTGGTGGGCAGGCTGGAGGACGAGCGGGTGCTCATGGAGCAAAAGCGGGCGGAAGCGGAGCGGCTTCTTGCCGAAGCCCGTCAAATGCGGGATACCGCCCTGGCGGAGCGGGAGGGCTTGCTTGCCGGCGCGGAGAAAGAAGCGGAGCGCGCCAAACGGGAAGCGCTCAGGCTCATTCGCAGCGCCCGCGCCGTTTCCGATCAGGCGTTTGAAAAGCTGGACGAACTGCGCCGCCGCGCGGAAAAGGAACAAAACCTTGCTTGGCTCTCCGAAGAGCGGCAGCGGATGAGACAAAACCTGGGCAAGGTGGAAGACGCCGCGCTGGAAGGCGGCGTCAAGCGGGAGGATGAGAACGATCACTACGTACCGCCCCGTCCCCTGCGGGTGGGGGACAACGTATTTCTGCCCCACGTGGGGAAGGAGGGCGTTGTGGAAAACATTCGCGGAGGGGACGTAACCGTTCTGGTCGGCAATCTGCGGATGAAGACCGCCCTTTCCGGTTTGCGCCTCATCACGGATCTTTCCGGCAGAAAGAAGACCGTGCGGAAGGGAAGCGTCACCGCCTCCCCCCGCTCCGGCACTTCCGGCAGCGTGGACGTGAGAGGAATGGTGACGGATGACGCCTGGCTTGCGGTGGACAAGTACCTGGACGACGCGATCCTGACGGGGTATGAGACCGTGACCATTATCCACGGCAAAGGCACCGGCGCTTTGAAAAAAGGGTTGTGGACTTACTTTAAGGGAGATCCCCGCATCGCTTCTTTTCGTCTGGGAAATTTCGGCGAAGGGGACTCCGGCGTCACCGTTATCCGGTTGAAATAACGCACCGGCTTCTAAAGTGGGAGAAAACGATGGTTTTCCCCCACTTTTTTTCTGTTTTCCGGGGAAAAAAGCGCATTTGTTCCCCACTTTTCACACACAAAAATATGTTAACAAATTGTAAACTTATAAGGGGCGGGGAGGATAAGTTTCCACCGGCTCGCGTAAAATAGGACGTATATAATAAAAGGAAAAGCGAAGGAAATTTGCCCTGTAAAACGGTAGAATTTCCCAAGCGAAAATAAATATGAATAAAAAATTACCAAAAAGACTACAAAGTGTGAACTCCATTGACTTTCCGTCTGAAAGACCCTATAATGACAACCGCTTTCCCCCAAGCGGCAAACGTAACAGGAGATCGTATGTTTAAAAAGTATCGAATTCTGTCCGCTCCGTTTGCCTTTTGTGCCACAAGTTTGATCCTGGTGATCGCCATGCTGGTCCCCGGCATATCCCTTCCTGCGAGAAGCGTGATCGTTGCGGACGCAGCCCCCGCCGTAGTGGAGATCGTTACGGCGGATGAACCCAAGAGCAAAGGAGCGGAATCGGAGGCAAAAGAGAATACCGATCCGGAAGCTGACGGCAATTCGTCCGTTCGCCCTGCCGGATTCCACGCCATCGAGAAAAACGCGCCCTCTTCCCTTGCCAATGATCTGATCGAGACCAACCCGCAGTTGGAGCAACAGATCCGGCAGGAAAGCGCCGCCCTTCCCGATGGGGAGACCACACTTCCCGTCAAGAACTTTATCATGTATAATCTGACGGACGAGGAGTACCGCCTTTTATGCTGGTGCGTGGAAGGCGAGGCGCACGGAAAATCCATGGAGCATCGCTGCATCATTGCTCAGGTCATTTTCAACCGTGTGTTCAACGACCGGTTTCCCAATACCGTTAAAGACGTGATCCTCTCTCCCAATCAGTTCAGCGTGATGAGTTGGTATAACCCCAAGCTTTACGACGGTTTTGTCACCGCGCAGACCGAAGAAGCCGTCAATGCGGTCCTGAACGGGGATGTGGAAGATATGTCTCAAGGCGCTCTTTACTTCTGTAATCCCACCCGCGCCAACAACGTGGAGTGGTTCGATAACGCACTGGTCACCCTTTTCGAATTTGAGAATCACCGGTTCTATACGGCGCCCTGATTCTCATAGTTACGAAAAAGATCCGAAAATCCGTAGAAAAGCAAGAGAACAGTTGTTTCTCTTGCTTTTTTTTGCGTTGTTTGATAAAATAAATCTGTATCCGTGTATATACACGAAAAAAGGAGTATTGATTATGCATCGTTCGTATATGGATCCCAATGATTTCATCAACGTTTCCGATTCCGACAGCCGTATGATCCAGAAGGCGGTAGATGAAGCCGTCCAAACGGGCTGCGGCAACGTGGTCATCCCCGCTTACAATGAGCGCACCGGATCATACCTTTGGGTGATCGAAGAGAGCATCCTGCTCCCGTCCCACATCACCGTCACGCTGGACAACGCGCACCTGCGGATGGCGGACGGCGTTTTCTGTCAAATGTTCCGGAACGCCAACGCCTTTGAGGAGATCGGGCGCACGCCGGAGGGCTTGCAGGAGGACATCGTCATCCGCGGCGTGGGTCGGGCGATCCTGGACGGCGGCAAGCACAACGGATTGCGGGAAAAAACGTCCCTGAAGGACGGGATGCCCCATATCGTGAATAATCTGACTGTGTATCTGCACAACGTGAAGAACTTCCGGATCGAGCATCTTACCATCCGGGATCAGCGGTGGTGGGGCATCACCTTTGCCTGGGCGTGGGACGGCGTCGTTTCCGATATCCATTTTGAGATCGGCGACAAGAGCGTGCGGGAATCCACGACGCATCCCTGGCGGAACCAGGACGGCATCGACCTGCGCGTCGGTTGTCACGATATTCAGCTTTTGAACTTGACGGGAGAGACCTGCGACGACATCGTGGCGCTGACCGCCCTGGCGATCCGTCCCAGGTGTTTTGAGCTGCTTCATTCCTGCGATCACCTGCCTTTTGATATTTACAACGTCACCATCAAGAACATCACCGGCCGCAACAATCATTGCGCGCTGGTGCGGCTTTTGTGCCATAACCGCCGCCGGATCCACGACATCACCATTGACGGCGTGACGGATACCACCCCGGCGGACGAGGACGTGATCCGTACCGCTTCCTGCGTCAAGATCGGGGAGAACGGGTATTGTCCCGATCCCGCCCAACGCTGCCTGCCGGAGGAAATGCGGGATATTTTCGTTTCCAACGTGCACTCCGCGGCTTTGGCGGGGGTTGTCTTGAACTGCGCGGCGCAAAACGTCATCATTCGCAATCTCTCCGTTAGCGAAAAGGGCGACCACGCCATCGCCGTGTCTCAGATCAAAGCGGGTCGCCATTTGCTGATGGAAGAGGCAGACCGGGATTCCGGGCTTGCCATGGATGCTTCTCAGCGCAGTACACACATCGTCAATCTCCTGGCGGACGGCATCAGCTGGGGCAGTACCCGCCGGGGCGCTACGCCTTTCTATTTTGACGGGCTTGTCGCCAAAAACGTGCGTATTCAAAACGTGGCTGTGAAGGGGGACGCGGAATTGATGTGCGCCATTCACCCCCAGGAGGACGGGGAAGAGGTCACGTTTGAAAACGTGATCCGTTTCTGAAAGGATCCGCGATCCATTTTGAACAAGAGGAGGGCGTATGAAAAGAGCCGGGACAGGACTTTTTGCGGCATTGCTTTCTTTGGCAATGCTTTTGAGTCCGTTTGCGCTCCCCTCGTGGGCAAATGAGAGTTCCTCTCTCATCGGTGACGTGGACGGGGATGGGTTTATCCTGCCCCGTGACGCCGCCATCGTTGCCCGTTATCTCGCCCGGTGGGAGGATTACGTGGATGAAGACGGCGCTTTGACGTATCCGGATCAGGAGGACGCCTCCTTCTGTGTGGGCTACGGCAGAGTGGACGTTACGCCGGATCTGTCTTATTACGCCCGGGTGCCCCTCGCCGGCTTCGGCAATACCAACTCTCGGCTCGCCAGCGGCGTACCGGATGGGGACGGCATTTACGTAACCTGCATCGCCCTGCGGGACGAATCGGGGGAGGTGATGCTCCTCTTCACCATGGATCGGTTGAGTCTGAGCGGCTTGAAGGCGACCTATCATAAGACCTACCTTGCCGATTGCTTGAAAAGCGCGGTGGAGAGAGCCACCGGCATTTCCACGGACCATATGGCGGTGAACGTGTCCCATACGCACTCCGCGCCGGAGGGGCCCACGTCTTTTGTTGACTCACCCGCGGGCTGGGGCTATATGACTCGATATTACCAGGAAGTGTTCCAGAAGGGCGTTCAGGCGGCGCGCCGCGCCTTGGCGGATCTGTCTCCCGCCACCTTGTGGGCGGGGGATACCAGCGTGGCTGATCTAAACTTTGTCCGCCGCCACCTGACCTGGTACGCCAGCACCGCTTCTGCGGCGGGATATCAGACCCGCTCCGTCATCGGAGAGGGGGAGGGTACCACCAACCGCGTCGGCTATGAAGCGCCCAATCCCGTGGACGACGGCGGGGTATATTATGAGCATGAGACCCCTGCGGACAACGAGGTGCAGTACCTTGTCTTCAAGCGCGAGGGGGTCAAGGACGTTTTGCTCTATAACTGGCAGTGCCACGCGGACATTACCGGGAACGACTGTTACGATCTGAACGAAGACGGCTCTTATCACGCCTTTTCCTACAACGCTTCGGATTACAAAAATATCAATAAGACCATCCTTGCGCCGGGCAACCGTGTCATTACCTCGGACTACATTGCCGGGGTACGCCGCGTGCTGGACGAGCAGGAAGGGTATCTGACGGCGTTTTTCAACGGCGGCAGCGGCAATATGAATTATTACGACTACGTGGGCTACGCCATGAACGCCCGTTACGGCAGAGCGGAGTATGAACAATACCGACTGCCCGGATGGGACGATCGGTATTATGACTACGCCTCTTCCTTCTCGACCAGCACCGGGCGCAAAGGGTACTGGAAATCCCAAATGGTCGGCGCCATCGTCGCCGACGCCATCAAGAAGGATATCGCCGCCACCGACTCGCCCTTTGTGTATGATACGCCCGTTCACCACGATGTGGTTTCCACCCAGGCGCAAAGCGGCAGAACGTACGTGGATGAAGAAGGAAATACGCAAAGCGTGATCAGCCACAACTGGACGAATGATTTTGAGGGTATGGTGCAGCTTCCCACCGGGAAATTGAATATGATCCATTCCACCTATTACACCACCTTTGAGAATGACGATCTGGCGCTGAAGACCGTGATGTCGTACTTGTCCGATCTGGCGCGGTACGGCAGGGTCAGCGTGGGCGACGACGGGGATATCCTCCTGCGCGGCACCGAAGCCATTGAGCCGGACGGCTCTAACGGTACCGCCTTGTATACCATCACCTACACCTATAAAAACAAAACAGGGACGGAGACCATCACCGAAAAAGAAGTCGATGCGATCCGCGCGCTTGCCCGGGAGTATGCGCAACGAAAGACGGTCGCGGAACAAAAAGCCTTTGCCTGGGAGGTTTTGAATACCTATCGGGATCTTGTGGTAAAGTCGTTCAGCGCCGGGATGTATGAAAACGGCGGCAGCGGCGGCTCCTATAACGCCGCCTACAAAAAGGCGCGGACCCTTGCCCGCCTCGCCACCGGACTGTATCTGAGCAATTATTCCGCCAACGCCCTCTATAACCGCATTTCTTACACCGATCTGGATCACGAGGATACGGACGTTACGAAATATACCGAGGGCGTTCCTTTGTCCTGCCTTTCCATCGGCAAGTCCGTGGCGTTTACCTTTATGCCCTATGAAATGTTTGATACGGTGGGGCAGATGATCAAGGACGGGCGCTATATCGTGTATGACGAAAGCGGTGCGCCCGTTACCGAGACCCGCGTCGCCACTCCGCCCACCGGCAAAAGCGGGTCCACCTATACGGGGCTTGATGGCGCCAAGCGGCCGTATCCGTCCATAAGCTACGAAGCGGCGACCTATACGTATACCGACGCCAAATCGCCCTTTCCCATGACCTTTGCCTGCGGCTATACCGACGGCTCCGTGGGATATATGCCCACGCGCTACGCGCGCTTTCATCCCGAATCTCAGAATTATCAGAACGGGTATGAGACCTACGTTACCTATTACGCCGCCGGCTCCACGGAAGATCACACGTCGGAGATCCTGGAAATGCTTCACCTTTTGTACACCGACGGGGATACCTCCCCTCGCGTGACCGGGCATCTTTCCGGCGTTTCGTGAGAGGAGGCGGACTATGCGTATCAAGATCGTTTCCCTCCTGCTCGCCGTATTCCTTCTTTTGCCGATCTTTTCCGTTTCATCCTTTGCCTTGACCCCTGCGCAGGCGGCGGACGTGGATGGCGACGGCACCGTTACCGCCCGGGACGCGGCGATCCTTGCCCGTTTTACCGCCGGTTGGAGCGGATATGTGGATGAACAGGGCGGGCTGACTTACCCCTGGAAAAAGGCGCCGACTCCCGGCGACTTTGTCAAATCCTTTGATCCCGATCACCCCGTTGATTTTGGCGGCTACACCTTCCGCATTCTCACCTTCGGGGGCGGAGACAACGGAACGCGGGATTATAACGGCGAGACGGTTCAGAATTTCTCCATCACCCATTTTTCCGTGATGGATGTGTCTCCCTGGACGGAGGGAAGCCGGTTTGACAGCGAGGATCGCGCCAAGCATTTCACGAAAATGAGCCGGGCGGTCGCCGCCCGCAACGCCTACCTGGAGACGACCTATAACTGTCATATCGAAGAAGTGCGGGTGCTGGATCCCTTTTCCGAATTGTATGACGACGTGCTCAGCGGCTCCCGATCCTACGACCTCGCTACCTGCAGTGTGGGCTTGCTTTCTTCTGCATCGGCTTACGCCAATCTGTCCGGTCTCAGTGCGCCTGCCCAAGTCACCTCCGGCGTTTTCGCCAACGTGTTGAAGATCCCCACCGTGGATATTACGAAAGAATGGTACGACGGCGATCTCCTGAAGGGCCTCGCCTGGAACGATACGCTGTATTATCTGACGGGCGCCTCGGATTCCACGCTGCGCCAGGCGGTGTTTTTGCCTATCATCGGCTTGAAAAGCGTCTCGGACGCCTACGCCGACCTGAAGGATCCTCTTGCGGCGGGGAATTACCTATATGATCTGATCCTGAACGGGGAGTGGACCGTGGATAAGTTGACGGAGATCGTCAACACCTGCTACGCCGCCTATCCCGATAAGACCGGGCGCTATACCTATTCCGCCGCTTCCACCAGCAACATCATCTTTGCCCTGGGAGCCGGCTTTTCTCCCTGCGACCCCGCCGGGGACAGCCTCTACGCCGATTTCGATTCCTGCCCCGGCAGCGCCGCCTTTATGAAGCTGCGGGACTTTCTTGCCGCTCGCCGTACCACGTCGGAGCTTAGCGCTTATACGGGCGGGTTGGAGAAATCCAAAATCATTATGCGCGCCATCGGCGCCGGCGTGTACTGTCACGGAACGGCTTATTCCTATACGGCGGAAGGGAACTGGATCGCCCCCGTTCCGTTTCCCAAGGGGGACGTGTCCCAGACCTCGTATATCACTCACCCCAATCCCGGCTTCGCCTACCTGTACGTGATCCCCAAAGTAAACAGGGCGGATCTGTCTGCCCGGGCGCGCGGCTTTGAAACGGGCGTGGATATGGAGGGATACTTTCTCTCCGCCTTTATGGAAGCGTCTCTGGCGAAGCACAACGATTTGGGCTACGACGTGCGGGACGCCCTGATTGAGCAGCTTGCAGCTCTCGGCTCCGTCCATAACAGCGCCTTCGTCACCGAGCGTTTTCCTCAGGGAAAGCCCCGTGCGGTTCTGGACGCAGTCTTCGACGGCTTGACTCTCAACGCCGCTTACGTTTATACGCCCTCCGTTATGAACGCGCTTTCCAACTGCGCCGCTAAGGACGAGAACTGGAACACCCTCGCTTCCCGGTATAACAGCGCTTTGGACAAGCAGGCGGAATATCTCGACCGGATCCACGATTACATGAAACTGGATCAGTAATCCGCCGATCCGAAGGATCCCTCGGGGATTTGCCCGGGGGATCTTTTTTCATGCGCCATTACGTTTTTTTATTTGACTTTTATACGCGAAAATGTTAGAATAGTCTGTAAAGATGGGCAACGTTTATCATCCTGAAAGGATCGCGTATATGAAAAAAAGATTCCTTCGATTACTGGCGACGGTTCTATCGGCGGTCATGCTGCTTTGCGGCACGGCATTCCCCGTGTCGGCGGCGGAGCGCACTTCCGATCGGATCGGGGACGTTGACGGCGATGGGTGCATCCTGCCCCGGGACGCCGCCATCGTTGCGCGCTATCTTGCCGGGTGGGAGGATTACGTGGATGAAAACGGCGGTGTGAGCTATCCGGATTCGGCGACGAACGTATTCTCCGTAGGCTACGGGATCGTAGACGTAACGCCCGATCTTGGATATTATAAGCGTATGCCTCTTGCCGGCTACGGCAGTACGGATACCCGCCACGCCACGGGGGTCGCGCAGGACGACGGCTTGAAGGTCACCTGCGTCGCCGTGCGGGATGAGAACGGGGAAGTTCTGATGATGCTTTCCGTGGATATCATCGGTATGGCGAACAATCTGGGCACCCAGATCCGTACCGCCGTTTCTCACGCTACCGGCACTCCCGCGGATCATATTTCCGTGACCGCGACGCACACCCACACCGGGCCCGATAACGCCACCACTTACGCGTCCCGGGGTTATACGCAGCGTTGGTTTTTGGAGTTGGTGCAAAAAGCCGTCCGCGCTTCCCGCCGCGCCGTGAATGATTTTACGCCCGCCACTTTGTGGGCGGGGGATACCTCCGTGACCAATATCAATTTCGTCCGGCGTTTTCTGGTCACCTATTCCAATTCGTCCACCTACAACAAGTATGAGACCCATAATCTTATTGGCGACAATCACCGCGTCGGCTACGAGGGACCCAATAATGTGGACGACGGTGTGGTGTATATGGCGCACGAAACTGCCGGGGATAACGAGGTCCAGTATATCGTCTTCAAGCGAGAGGGTATGAAGGACGTTTTGTTGTATAACTGGCAGTGCCATCCCGATCAGATCGGCAATAACAATTACGATCTGGCGTCCGACGGAAGCTACATCGGCAAATACAACACTTCCGCTCCCGTAAATCGCGTCATTTCCGCGGACTTTATCAACGGATCCCGCCGGGTGTTGGAAAGCGCCGGGTATCTGACCGCCTATTATCAAGGCGCCGCCGGCAATATGAATCAGAACGACCGGATCGATAGCGCTCAGAACAAACAGATCGGCTCCACCGCTTTCAGCGCCTATCGCCTGAACGGGTGGGACGCCAAGTATTACAACAACTGTTACAGCGGGTCGAACACCAACAAGGGGTATTGGAAATCCCAGATGGTGGGCGCCATCGTGGCGGACGCCATTGTGAAGGATATTGCCAAAACGCCGGCGGATTACGCCGAGCCCGTTCATCACGACTCAAACGACAGCAACGGCGTGCCCCGGCAGAACTGGACGGACGACTGGCAGGGGCTCAAAGAGCTGCCCACCGGGCCCGTTCGCGCCGTTACCAGCACCTACTACACCACCTATCAAAGCAATGACAGAGATTTAAAAGTGGTCATGGCGCAGCTTGCCGGGATTGCTTCCGGCCGTGTTTCCATCGCCTCCTCGTATTCGGTGCAGTATAACAACAAGGGCACTACCGTCACCGTGGGAAGTGCGGATCTGAATCCTATCCGCTCTCTGGCGGTGGAGTATGCCGCCAAAACCACGGTCGCCGATCAAAAGGCGTTTGCCTGGAGTGTGCTGAACACGTATCGCAGCAAGGTGAACGACGCGTTTTCCGACGGAATGGAAGAAAACGGCGGCTCCGGCGGATCCGGTAACGTGTCTTACTGCGTGGCGCGGCTTCTGTGCCGCCTTGCCACCGGACTATACGTGAACAATTATTACGCCAACGCCCTCAGCTCCCGAAACGCCCACACGGATCTGAATGTTTTGGATACGGACAGCGGCAAGTATACGGAGCAGGTGGAATTGAACTGCTTCTCCATCGGGCAGTCCGTGGCGTTTTGCTTCGCTCCCTACGAAATGTTTGATTCCATCGCCCAGCAGATCAAGGACGGACGCTATATTCAGTATGAGAACGACATCCCCGTCACCACCACCGTTACGTTGAACGGCATAAGCTTTGAAGCGGCGACTTACTCGTATACCGAAGAAAAATCTCCCTTTGCACTCACCTTTGTGATGGGGTACAGTAATTATTCCTGGGGCTACATCCCCACCCGCTACGCTCGAAATCATATGGAATCGCAGAATTTCCAGAACGGCTATGAGACTTACGTGACTCGCTTTGCAGTGGGAACGGCGGAAGAACACGGCGCCGAGCTTCTGACGATGCTGGATATTCTCTATACCGGTAAAGATACCACGCCCCGGGTGACCGGGCATATCAACTGAGGGGGTGGCATGATGAAACGCAGATTATTCGCTCTGATCCTCGGTTTGCTGACGATCCTGCCCCTTTTCGCCCTGCCCGTATCCGCCCTGACGCCCACACAGGCGTCCGACGTGGACGGCGACGGTGCCGTCACCGCCCGGGACGCGGCGATCCTTGCCCGCTACGTGGACGGTTGGGACGGCTATGTGGATGAGAACGGGGAGTTGACCTATCCCTGGAAGATCACGTCGTCCCGTTTTGTCAAATCCTTTGACCCGTCTGATCCTGTTTATTTTGAAGACGGGTACACCTTCCGCGTTCTGACGTACGGCGGCGGTGACGACGGGATCCGTACTCTCAACGGACAGACCGTACCAAAATTCAGGTCCACGCATTTCGCAGTGAAGGACGTTACGCCCTGGACGGCAGGTTCCTGGAGCGACAACAACGGCTACGCGCAGTACTACACCCTGGTCAGCCAGGTCGTCGCGGAACGGAATCAGTACCTGAAGGATACCTATAACGTCACCGTGGAAGAAGAGCGGGTAGCGAGTCCCTTTGAAGCCCTCAAGATGGATACGCTGTGCGGGCTGCGCGCTTACGACGCCGTGATGCTGCCCTTAGGCAGCTTCAATTCCCAGTCCACTGTCGGGTATTTGAAGAACGTGTTGACCATTCCCACCGTGGAGCTGTCCCGGGAATGGTATGATAAAGAGATTTTGGATGATATCACCTTTAACGATACGCTTTATTATCTCACCGGCGCTTCGGACTCCGCCTTGCGGCAAAGCGTTTTTCTCCCGGCTATCGGTATAAGCAACATTCAGCAGACATATCATTTCACCTCTCCCAAAGACGCTGCCGATTATCTGTACGATCTGGTGCTGAGCGGTCAGTGGACGATCGAAAAAGAGATCGAACTGCTTACCGATTGCTATAACGCCTATACCGGTACGGGCACCCACTATATGATCAGCGCAGAGAAACGGGTCAATCACGATCATATGATGTCCGCCTGTTTCGATCCTTTGACGTACACCGGCGGGATCTATCAGCTGCGCGACTCCTTCGAGGATTGCGCAGGCTTTGACGCCTGGGAAAAACTAAAGCCGCTTCTGGCAGGCAGCGCCCGGGATACGGCGGGGGATAAGACCGCCATTTACAACGGGACGACTTCCCAATCCGTGATGCGCTACATCGGGAATACCGTGTACGCCTACAATACGCAGTTTAGAAGCGCGAAATACTATCTCGCCATTTTGCCGATGGCGAAAAAGGACGGGAATCAGAAACAGTACCGCGTCGCTCCCGCCATGGGCTTTTGCTATTTGTATGCCATTCCCAAGGTCAACCGGGGCGATCCCAACGCCGCCCGGTACGGCTTTGAAAACGGAACGGATCTGGCGGGCTACCTGATGAGCGCCTTTATGGAAGCGTCCCTCGCCAAACACAATTCCAAGGGATATGACGTAAAGAACGCCCACGTCCATCAGCTTGCCGTTCTGAAAGGACTGCACAACGCGGATTTCGCCGGAAAGCCTTTGCGGGTTTTGCAAATGACCTTCGATTCCGTTTGCCTGGATCGAGGCATGACGCTCTGCACATCTCTTTACGACGCCTTTAAAGACTGCGGCAACGATACGGCAAAATGGGAAGCGTTTTCCGCAACCTATCAGAACACGCTCAGCTCAAACAATTTCAATATCGCCAAAACCCAGGAATATCTGGCGTTGGAGTAGAGAAGAGAAGAACCGGAAACCGACCGGGATGGTGCATATTCCGGTCGGTTTTTAATAAATTGTAAATATTTGCCTAAATGCCTACCAAACCGGTGGGCAAAGTGCTATACTACGGAAAACTTCAATAAGGAGGCGTTTTTTATGGAATACAAACGCGTTTTAACCGTGCAGGATATCTCTTGCTTCGGGCAGTGCTCTCTGACTGTGGCGCTTCCCATTCTGTCCGCCGCCGGACACGAGACCGTCATCCTTCCGTCCGCCGTCCTTTCGACCCATACCGCCGGTTTTACCGGTTTTACCGTGCGGGATCTGACGGAGGATATGCCCGCCATTACCGCCCATTGGAAAAAAGAAAAGATCGCCTTTGACGCGATCTATACCGGGTACCTGGGCTCCGCGGAGCAGATCGCCTACGTTCTGGATATGATCCGAACGTTGGGACGGACGGGGTTTGTTTCCGTGGTGGATCCCGCCATGGCGGACAACGGCAAGCTCTATCCCGCTTTTGACGAGGCGTTTGTTGAGGAAATGAAGAAGCTGGTTTTTGCCGCGGATATCTCCGTGCCCAATATCACCGAGGCTTGCTTCCTCACCGGCATCCCGTACCGGGAAAGCTACGACCGGGCGTATATCGACTCTCTTTTGACCGCCATGAAGCAAAACGGCGCTAAGACCGTTGTTCTCACCGGCGTAACGTTTTCGGATAAGACCACCGGGGTTATGGTGATGGACGAAAACGGCGTCCGGTATTACGAGCATATCAAGCTGCCTCGGGGCAGTCACGGCACCGGCGACGTGTACGCTTCCGCTTTTGTGGGTGCTTTGCTTGCCGGAAAGAGTTGCTTTGACGCCGCAGCCGTTGCGGCGGATTATACCGTCAAATGCATCGAAAACACCGTGGATGATCCCGATCACTGGTACGGCGTAAAGTTTGAGCCGGTCTTGCCCTATTACATTTCCCGTCTGGATCATTGATCCCGCCGAAAAAAAGAGCGCTCTGCCACCCGGAGCGCTCTTTTTTTGCACCCATCCTTTTTGAGTTTCATACTATACAGTAATGCAAGGCTATTTTTTTCAGGAAAGGATGATGTCAGTTTGGCAAGCGGTACTTTTATGATCACCGTCCGTGCTGCCGAAGAAGCGCTCTGCGTGGGCGGAACGCTTTTGGTGGTAACGAATGAGTTCGGACGGGAGATCCTGAGGGAGACCCTCAGCAACACTTCTTCCGGTATCAGTAAAACGGTGGAGATCGAAGCTCCGGAGGAAGAAGCGTCTCTCAGCCCATCGGACGAGGTGCCCTATTCCACCTGTGACGTGGTGGCAAGCCGGGAGGGGTATTATACCATTCACGTCCACGATGCGCAGATCTTTGCGGGAGAGGAAGCGCATTTGCCCATTGAGATGCTTCCGCTTCCCGACGGACAGGTGGGCGGCGAGCTTCACTACACCGTGCCCCCCAATACCATTTCCGACAGCGACGGCGACGGTGAAGCGGATACGCCGCCTGAAGTCCCGGACGGACGGGTGGATCCCAAAGTGCTTTCCCGGGTGTATATTCCCACAAACATCACTGTGCATTTGGGCAGGCCGGATGCCGCCGCCCGGAACGTGACCGTCCCTTTTATCGACTATATCAAAAACGTGGCATCCAGCGAGATCTATCCCACCTGGCCCAAAGAGTCTCTTCGAGCCAACATCTTAGCGCAGATCTCCCTTGCGTTGAACCGCATCTTTACCGAGTGGTATCCGTCCCGGGGCTACAATTTCGATATAACCAATTCCACCGCTTTTGACCAGTATTTCGTTTACGGGCGAAACATTTTCCAAAGTATCTCCGACGTGGTGGACGAGATCTTCAATCAGTATATCCGCCGCCCGGGAAGGCTTGAGCCTCTGTTTGCCCAATATTGCAACGGGACCACCGTCACCTGCGACGGCATGAGTCAATGGGGCACGGTGTCCTTGGCGCAGAATGGCTTATCCGCCCGGGAGATTTTGGAGTTCTATTACGGAAATATTGAGATCGTCACGGAAAACGTGCGGCAGAGCGTCCAGCCTTCTTATCCCGGCTCGCCTCTGACCATCGGTTCCTCCGGGGCGGCCGTACAAACGATCCAGCGGCAGTTGAACCGTATTGCCCGCAACTATCCCGCCATTCCCACGGTGACGGTGGACGGTGTCTACGGAAACGCCAGCCGCGCGCAGGTACAGGCGTTTCAGCGGATCTTCAATCTGACGGCAGACGGCGTGGTGGGGAAGAGCACCTGGTATCGCGTCTCTTCCATTTATACTGCCGTGACCAAGCTTGGCGAATTGAATTCGGAAGGAGAAAGACCCGTGTACAATGAATTTGATTATCCCGGCACGCCGCTGCGCCGGGGAGACGTAGGCTCGGACGTGCAGGCGATGCAGTTTTATCTGCAAAAGATCGCGGCATACAATAATTTCATTCCCCCCATTACAGCGGACGGAAGATTCGGGGAGCAGACGGAGAACGCCGTTACCGCGTTTCAGTCCTTTTACGGATTAAATGTGGACGGTATCGTGGGAAGGACCACCTGGAACAAGATCGTGGACGCCTACCGCGGTTTGGATCAGGATGGCGGCGGTGGCGGCGGACAGATCCGCCCCTATCCCGGAAACTTGCTTCGTCAGGGAAGCCGCGGCGACGACGTTTTGTATGTGCAGGAGCTTTTATGGAATATCGCCACTGTCTTTGAGGAGATCCCTTCTGTCGCCCGGGACGGGATCTTCGGAGCCGGTACAGACCGAGCCGTCCGGATCTTCCAGCAGATCTTCGGACTGTCGGCGGACGGGATCGTGGGGCGGCTCACCTGGGACGCTCTGGGGCAGATCTATACGTCTGTGAGGAACGATTGCATCCTGTCTTCCTCGGACAGTCAGACCCGACCGTATCCCGGCGCGCCGGTTCGGTACGGAGCACGGGGCTCGAGCGTGAGCTATATCCAAACCTCGCTGAATACGATCCATTCCGCCATTCCCCGCATCGGTGTGATCAGTGCGGACGGCGTGTTCGGGGGCGCGACCCAGACCCAGATCCTGCGGTTGCAGGGCATCTTCGGACTGAGCCAGGACGGCGTGGTGGGCAGTCAGACCTGGAGCGTTTTGTCCTCCGTCGCCGCCGCCGTCCGGAACGGTTGCCTTACTTCGGTTTCCCGATCCGCCGTTCAACCCGTCAAGTCCTCGGAAGCGCAGCCGGTGATGAAAGAGATCTCTCAAAGTCCCTCGTCCTTCCCCGGCAGGGCTCTTTCCCTGGGGAGCTACGGCAAGGACGTTTCCCGCATCAAGGAAGCGCTGTTTGAAAAAGGGGAATGCGGCTGCCGCGCCATGGGAGAAAAGGCGCTCTATGGAAACGCGACCCGTCATACCGTCGCAGAGTTTCAACGGAAAACGGGATTGAACGTGACCGGCGTCGTGGACGAAGAGACCTGGAACGTCATCTTCTCTTGAATCAGCAAAACGGACGGACACTTTGTGTCCGTCCGTTTTGATCATCCTGCCTCGTGCGCTTCCCGGGTCAGGACGTATCGCGCCACTCGCTGGCGAACGCCGCGCTTGATCACGATCTCTTTTTCAAACCCGGTGAAACGAAAGCCCATCCGTCCCGCGACCTTGCGGCTGGGCACGTTGTCTTCCATAATACGGCAGACAATGGACTTGAGCAAAAGATTTTGAAAGCCAAAGGCAATGACCCGTTCCGCGGCTTCCGGCGCGATCCTCTGCCGGTGAAAGGCGGGGGACAAGACGTACCCCAACTCCCCCACGTATTGGAGAGCGGACAGGCGGGTAAACCCCACGGTCCCGATCATGTGCCCACTTTCCTTGTCCACGATCGCCCAATCAAAAAAACTGTGGGCTTTGTATTGGCGAAGGAGTTGGCGGATATGGGAAACGGTCGTGTCCCGGCTTGTGTGCGGCTCCCAAAGCAAATACCGGCTTGTTTCCGGATCCCGGGAATAGGCGTACATATCGTCCGCGTCCTCCTGGGTAATGGGACGCAAGATCAGACGGGGCGTTTCCAGGACCGGCAAAGGATCCAGAAGCGCTCTCATCCGCCGCGGCAAAAAATGCGTCATTTCACCAAGCGGAAAACGCCAAACTGTTCAGGTCTGTGAAAATCGGGTTTCGCGGCTTGCACCGGACTCCAGGTCAGATAATGAGGAGAGGCGGTCTCGTCTCCGCATTTATACACGTTGGCTCGCAGATCATAGCCTTCGTCGAAGTCGATCTCCCTGCCGTAAACAGCCCATACCGTTTCCAGAGGAACGTATAGGATCACGTCCCAAAAACCGTCGCCCTTGGCGGCGCGTACCAGAGGAAGGGGGGAGACTGTCAGCGGGTTGCGTCCCTCCCGCCCGGTGCCGGTGCAGATGAGATACGCCCCGTTGGCGTTCATCTCAAAATTGACGTAAACGTCGCTGTTTTCGGGATCAAAGTTGCAGAAAAGCTCCAGGCAGCTGTCCTTGTAAACCGGATCGCCGGGCTTGGTAAAGCGGGCGAGGGGATCTGTTTCATAGCAGATCAGATCAAAGAAGAAACCTCTGTTTCGTACCAGGCATCCCTGAAACAAGGTGCGCGGCTCCGCCTTTTCGCCCCAGGGCGCAAAGGAAAGGGGAGAAAGCTCGTCCGCGGGAAGCTGGAACGCGTCCCGGATCTTCATTTCATATACCATATAAAGCCTCCTGAAGATGCTTTTTTGTTCATTATAGTCCCCCAAAGCCCGCTTGGCAAGAAAATTCTCTTAATTCTTATGAAAACTATGGATTTCTCCTTCTTCTTGTGGTAAAATAAACCAGATTGTAAAAGGAGAAGTGTGATCTATGCTCGGCTACGTCAAATGTGACCCCGGCACGCTTTTGGTGCGCCAGCACAATCTGTACCGGGCGCTTTACTGCGGGCTCTGCCGCAGCGCGCGAAAGCATTTCGGGCTGGCTTCTTCTCCTTTCCACAGCTACGATTTTGTGTTTTTGGCGGCAGCGCGTCTCCTTGTTTTCGGGGACGCGTACACCGTGGAGAAGCATATCTGCCCCACCCATCCTTTTCACAAGCGCGCCATGGTGGCGGACAACGATGTATTGAAGGACACCGCCTTTTGCCAGCTTCTGTTGGTAAGGGAAAAGATGAAGGACGATCTGGCGGATCGCGACTCCTCTCTGTTTCGCCATATTGCCTGCCGTCTTTGGCTTCCGCTTTTGAACGGTGAGATACGCCGGGCGGGAAAGAAGGATCCGGCGTACCGGGAGTTGACGGAGGAGCTTTCCGCCGCCTTTGCCGCCGGCAGAGAGAAGGAAAAGCAGGGGCAGGGGCTGGACGATATGTGTTCCGATTTTGCCTTGACCCTCTCCCGGCTGTCTTCCTTTCGTGCGGAAGGGAAGCAAAATCGGATCCTGTCCGGTTTGGGGGACAAGCTGGGGCGCTTCCTCTATACGCTGGACGCCCTGGACGATCTGGAGAAGGATCGAAAGAAGGGCGCGTTCAACCCCATTTTGAACTGTTTTTCTCCCCTGGATGACCAAAAAATAAGTCAGATCGATGACGTACAGCACTTTTATCTGCGTGAAATGGAATTGGCTCTTGCCCTGGCGGATGGCGATGGCGATCTGTCCGCGATCTGCATGAACGTGGTGACCAGGGGGCTGCCTCACGAGGAAAAGCGTGTATTGAAAGAGAGAAAGGAAAAAACGGCATGAAAGATCCCTATCAGGTATTGGGCATTTCTCCGGATGCGACGGATGAAGAGGTGAAGGCGGCGTATCGGGAAATGGCAAAGAAATATCACCCGGACAATTACGCCAATACGGAGTTTTCCGATATTGCCAATGAAAAGATGCAGTCCATCAACGAGGCGTATGATTCCATCCTCAAGGAAAGAGCTGCCGCCAAGTCCGGCGCAAGCTACGACGGTACCTCCTCCTCCGGGCAGGATCCGCGTTTCGCCCGCATTCGCTCCCTCATTCAGTCCGGGCGCTATACCGAAGCGGAAGTGCTTTTGGATCAGGATCGGGTGGAAAATGCGGAGTGGTTTTATCTCAAGGGACTTTGCGCGGTAAACGCCCGGCGGTATAACGACGCTTCCACCTATTTTTCCCGGGCGACCTCCATGGATCCCGGCAACCCCGAATACGCATCCATGTATCAGCGTTTTCACCGCACGGGCGGCGTGTTCGGCAACGGGCAGGGCGCGTCGGGGGGATGCGACTGCTGTGATACGTGTTCCGCTCTTCTGTGCGCGGATTGTATGTGCGAGATGTGCGGCGGCGACCTCATCCGGTGCTGCTGATGAGGAGAAACGGGAACGCCCGGAAAGTTGCCTTCTGCGCGATGCTCAGCGCCCTTGTTGTGGCGATCCTGGCAGTGGGCAGTGTGATCGGCGTTTTGGATCTGTCGCTGTCTCTCATCGCCGGTGCCGTCGTCCTTCTTGCGGATCTGGAGTTTTCCGCCGGCTACGGCTGGAGTGTTTTTGCCGTCTCCGGCGTTCTGTCCTTCCTGCTTCCGGTGAAAACGCCCGCCTTTCTCTTTGTTTTGTTCTTCGGATGGTATCCGCTGTTCAGAAAGGCGATCTTTCGGGTGAAAAAGCCCGTGCGTATTCTGATCAAGGTGACTTTGTTTGAGGTTTTGACAGCGATCTATCTTTTCGTTTCCATGCATTTTCTTGGCGCTGGGGAACAGCCCTTTTGGATGACCCTTTTGATCGCCCTTTCGGCAAATCTGATGTTCGGTCTGTACGAGCCTGCGCTGGATCGGGTGATTCGCTTCTATGAGGACAGACTGCGAGGCAAACTATTCTTTCGCTGATTTTTCGCAGGGAGGAGATTTATGACAAAGATTTTGGAACGTTACGCCATGACGGAAGACAATCCCAAGTGGGAGAGCGCCGTAGAGCGCGTTCGTCCTCTTTACGTCCGGCAGAATGAGACCCGTACGCCCTTTTTCCGGGATTATACCCGTATCATTCATTCTTCTGCTTTCCGGCGCCTGAAACATAAGACCCAGGTGTTTTTCTCTCCCCAAAGCGATCACATCTGTACCCGCATCGAACACGTTCTGCACGTGGAATCCATTTCCACCGCCATTGCCGATTCCCTGGGGCTCAACGGCGAGCTGGTGCGTTCCATCGCCGTGGGACACGATTTGGGTCATTCTCCCTTCGGTCATAAGGGAGAAAAGGTCATCGACGCGATCTCCCGCCGGGAAACGGGAGTCGGATTCTGGCACGAGAGGAATTCTCTGTTCTGCGTGGATTCCATCGAGCTTTTGGAAGACGCCGACCGGAACAGACAGACCTTAAATCTGACCTACGCCGTCCGGGACGGCTTGATCTGCCATTGCGGTGAATCCATGCGCAACCGCCTCTTTCCTCGGGAGGAAGTGATCGACCTTACGACCATCACCATCCCCGGTAAGGTGGATCCTTTTTCCTATGAGGGCTGCGTGGTGCGGATGGCGGATCGGATTTCCTACGTGGGTCGGGACATTGAAGACGCCGTCGCCCTTGGCATTCTGGACAAGGAAAAAATGCAGGAACTGACGGATCTGGTGGGGCGTTTTACCGGCAACAAGATCAATAATACCATCATCATCAATTATCTCATTCAGGATCTTTGCGGGGCGTCCTCTCCCGAAACGGGCATCTGCTTTTCCGAGCCCACCAATGAATTCTTTACGCTCTTGCAGAAATTCAACTATGAAAATATCTATCGCGTCCCTCGCGTGACCCGCGCCGACGCCTATTTTGAGTTGGTCATTACCGGCATTTTCGATCTCCTTTACAGTGTCTATGACGGGGAGCGCACCCTGGAGCGCTTACGGGAGTTTGCGGTCAGCTATCCTTTGGTGGGGCACGCGTTCCTCAACTGGCTGGACTGTTATCGTACCGGAAAGCGAGCCCCCAATCTGTTGAATCCGCCGGTGTTTGATCCCGCTGATCGGGCATCTTTTGCCCGGGCGATCTTAAGTTACATTGCCGGTATGTCCGACAAATACGCCATTGATTCGTACAACGAGATCATCAGTTTTTAAGGAAGATTTATGCGGGTTTTAGTTTTTTGTTTCGGCGAATATCAGACCAATACGTATTTCTGCTTTGATGAAAACGGAAACTGCGTTGTGATCGATCCCGGCATGGACGGGGCGTCCGTGACGGAAAAACTGCGTGAAAAGGGGCTGACCCCTTCTTACATCCTTTTGACTCACGGTCACTTCGATCACATTTTGGGTGTCAAAGCGCTGCACGAAGCCACCGGCGCCAAGATCTGCATCCACGCCGACGACGCGCCTCTTTTATCCGATCCCGGTCAAAATGCCGCCGTCTATTTTTACCGGGGACAAACGGGATCTTTTCCGTCCACCCGGGCGGACGTGCTGCTCCATGACGGGGATGAGATCGTTTGCGGATCCTTTTCCTTCCGTGTGATGCATACCCCGGGGCACACCCCCGGTTCCGTTTGTTTTCGCAGCGGAGAGACTCTGTTTTGCGGGGATACCGTTTTTGCTTACGGGTACGGCCGCACCGACCTGGCGGGAGGAGATCCGGAAGCCATGTCCCGCTCCCTGGAACGCCTCGCCGCCATTCCCGAGAATTTGAAGCTGTGTCCCGGTCACGGCAACTCCGCACACCTGGATCGATGCCGGGAAAGTTTGAAAGTTTACGCCCGTATCCTTCAAATGGAGAAGTAATATGAAACAGCACGGTACAAACAAGATCGCCGCCCTCGGCTGCGTTCTTTTCGCCGTGCTGTTTCTTTCCTCCTGCGCCAAAGAAGCTCCATCCGCTCCGCAATTTGTTCCGCTTGCCGCTCTTGTACCGTTGGAAGCGAGCGTCCCGCTTTTGCCGCCGGAGATCATAGTGCCGGAAGAGGAGCTGCCGGAGGATCTGACCGTTCTTTCTCAAGGGATTTGGGAGGAAGATCACGTTCACGCCTTTCACCTCGTCTCGTCCCGGATGGCCACCTGCTCTCAAGAAGGGGCTTGCTTGTATACCTGCGAATGCGGCAGGGAGGTGGGCGGCGCTCTGAAAAAGACAGCGCACGATCCCGGGGAAGCTTCCTGCACCGAAAACGCGGTGTGCCGGGCTTGCGGCGCGGTCATAAAAGAGGCTCTGGGGCATACGTTCCCCCGGTGCTCCGACCGCTGTTCCCGGTGCGGTTATACGCTCACCCGGTCTTTTTATGTGCTGGGTAAGGAATTGGAATTTGACGAATCGGCTTCATCCGTCCGGGAAAAGCTGGGCGCACCCACGGCGGTGGTAAACGAGGGCAGCCTGTTTACTTATGTTTACGCCCGTGACTTGAAGCGATTGACCTTTATTCAGATGGATGAAGGGGGCGTCTGGGGCGTTTTCAGCTTTGATCCCGCTCTTCGGATGCGCCGGGAGAACAGCGCTTTCGGGTTATCCGATTTTGCCGGCGTAAGTTTACCCGGTATTTCGGACGCTTGTCTGGTTTTCGGGGATGCCGCCGCATACGCTTTCCTGGACGGAAATACCCCTTACGCATTGTGGATGCGGCTGGATGAATATGAGTATAACTTTGCCTCCGACCCTTCCGTATTCCGGGATTTTGCCGGGCAGGAAACCCTTTCCCTGTATTTTACCAACGCCCAGCGCGCCCGGGCCGGGCGCCGTTCCCTGATCCGCTCTTCCGAAGCGGACGCAGTTGCGCGGGAGTATTGCGATGAACTGATCCGGACGGATCGCTTTGAACATGATTACAGCTTTGAATGGCGTTTGCGGGAGAAGGGCGTTCCGTGGAAATTTGCCGGAGAAAACCTATCTTTGGGCTATGTCAACTGTTTCTTTGTGTGCGACGCTTATCTCAATTCACCGGAGCATCGGGAGAACCTGCTCAGCGCCGATTACACCCATCTCGGCTTGAGTTACCGGAAAGCGGGTGGAACGGTTTACGGCGCGCAGGAGTTTTTCAGTACGTAAAAAAAGATCGACCACGTCGATCTTTTTTTACGCGCGTTAGCCTGCGTTTTTCTCAATGATTTTCACGTCCTTGGGCGTGATCTGCGCTTCCAGATAAACGATCTCCTTGATCTGGGCGATCTCCGCCGGGGTCAGCCCCTCGGAAGATACCACGATATTGGCGCTGTCCTCCGTGATCACCGCGACGCATTCCCGGAAGCCCTTGGCTTTTACCAGATTCTCAATGTCGATCTCCCAGTCGGTCTCGTTTGCGATCCGTTCCATCTGGGTGTAAGCGCTTGTTTTCGCGGCGTCGTCGGCGGTGACGTCCTCGGTGATGTTCATCAAAACCTCCAACGCCTCACCCCGCGCTCTTTCCCGATCCAGCACGGCGGCGGCAAAGAAATCCGCTCCCTGGGCTTCGATCTCCGTTTGATCCGCCGGAAGATCCGTCTTCACCTTGCTTGCTCCAATGCCGTATCGCACGTTGATATACCCCGCCACTGCGATCAACACCAGGCACAGAGCGGCTACGGCTCCCCGGACGTTGATGCTCTTCCATGGGAAGGGCTTGATGTGGATCTTTTCCGCCCATGCACGAATTTTGGCAAAGCGCACGGGCTTCTTTTCTTCTTCCGGAACGATCAAAGCCGTATCTTCCTTGTCCTTCCCTCGAATGATCTCTTTTGGCAGTTTGATTTTTTTCAGTCTCTCCATCTCGGTCACTCCTTACTCAGTTACGTAAATTCGATTGACGCTCAGATCTAAAGCGCCGGCGATCAACCCGATCACTTTTTGTTTCAGCAAAACGTTTCCGGCACCCTTGCAGACAACACTCACCCCCTTGATCTCCGGCGCGGAAACAACGCGTAAGACCGGCTCGCTCTGGTCATTCGACGTTCGATAGAGCAGTGTTGGCTCTCCCGCCGCGCCGCCGGCCATGACGCTTTGGGAGGCGCCCGTTTCATACTGATAGCGGGCGGATCCGGCAAGGGTGACCATCACCTTCACGTCGCAAACGCCGTCCACGCTTTCGATCATCTCCGCCAGGCGCGTTTCCAGTTTGTTCGTGTAGTCCGCCTCGTCAAAACCGGTAGTCGCTTTTTTCTCTGCTTGAGTATATTCGCCTATCAGCATAAAAATGATGCCTAAGGCGAGGATTCCCGCAAAGAGAAGCGTCTTTTTTTTCGTCAGATTTTTTATGATGGATCGGATCATTGCTTTGTCCTTTCATTCGGCGATGCCAGTTGATTGGCGATCAGGAAATCATGGATCCGTTTTCCCAGTTCCCGATCCGCCGTGATCACGCGGATGGACGTAATGGTACTTGTGCTTTCATCCGTATCGAAAAGGATCCGGTAGTCTCCGGTTGGGAAAGCAGACCGGATCCTCTCTTCGATCCTCTCCCGGCTTCGCTCCAGCAAGAGGGACGCCGGATCATAGCGAAGTCCTTCATCCGCCTTGGCAAAGTCGCCGAACCGTATGGAGGCGGGCGCTTTCAGAAGAGAGAGAAAAGGGGAGATCAGAACGAGGAGCAGGATCAGCGCGGCAAGGAAGCGAAGGGGTTTATAAAACGGGGATTTTTCGCCCCGGGGCAATAAGAAGGAAAATATGCCCCTGATGCACAAGGCAAGAATGACGGTGATCGCCCACGCTTTCATGACGAGCCTCCTCCCAGAAATAAAAAGACGCTGAAGAGAAAATAACAGCCTTGAAACGCCATGACCGCAAGCAGCAGATCCCACACCACGCACACGCCTTTTAAGAAGGCGGCGCATTCCTTATCCCCCAGCAGCTCGCTCGCGGCGCCCGCAAGGGAAAGAACGGCCTTTTGAACGGCGAGGAGCAGAAGAGGGCGCCCCAGCAAGTAAACCAGGATGACAACGCAGAAGACGCCGCATTCCTTGCTGACCAGATCCAGACCCGCGGCAAGGGTGCGGGCGCTCTCCCCCACCAGATTGCCTACCACCGGGATAAAGGATCCGGCTGCAAATCGCACCCCGCGCATGGCAACGGAGTCAGCGGCGCCGCAGAGGGCGTTTTGCAGGGTCAGAATTGCGCTCAGGATGGTAAAGAGGAAAACAAAGCTGCGTTTTAAAAACTTCGCCACATACCCGGTCAAGGATGAAGCGTCCCCTCCAAGGGATCCCGCAAGGGTCAGCGCCATCAGAAAACGAAGAGTCGGCGCAAGGATCTTGGAGGTGATCACGGAGAAAACGGCGATCACGTGCTGCAGGCTCACCCCCTGCAGTGTCGCCCTTTGCACCTGCCCTTTCATGACAAGAAGCATCCCGGAAACGGGAAGGGAAGCAAGGAGAAAGGTGTTGGTGGCGTTCATGGTGTCAAAAGCGACCTTGAGCGTCGAAGAAAGGGCGTTTTGCAGGATCAGGGTCAAAGAGAGGATCGTCACGGCACGAAAGGCGAGGGAGAGCGGGGATGTACCGCTTTCCGCCGCTTTCCATACCGCTCCCAGCAATAAAACGGCGCATATCTTTGCCAAAAGCTTTGCGCCGTCCGCGATCCCGAAAGACAACGCTTCCAGGAAAAAGGAACGCAGCTTGTTCCAAAAAGCGGCGTAGCTTTCTCCTTGGGAGAAGTTTCGGATCGATTCCGTATCGATCTCCTTCGGCGCCGATTCCCAAAGCTTCTCTTCCCGGATGAATTCTCTGGCGTCATCCGCCGCGTCCGCGCGGCAAACAGGCGCCCAATAGAGAAGCAGAGCCGGAAGGAACAGGAGGGGAACAAGTTTTAAGACAAAAGGCCCGTAATGGCGGCGAGTGTGCTTTTTAAGAGGGGAAGAGCCAGGGACACCAGAGCGATCTTTCCGCAGAATTCCAGCTTTTCCGCCGTACCGGTCTCCCCGAGATCCCGGCAGACCCCGGCGGCAAAAGAAATGACCAGAGCCAGCCCCAAAGCGCGAAACAAGGCGGAAAAGGCGCTTTCCGCCATCGTTCCTTTGGTCATGCCCATCAGGGCGGCTGCCAGCGGCAACAGTTCCTTTACGGCGTAGATCCAGAATACGATTCCAGCCGCCGTCACGGTCAAAGCGCCCCATTTCGGCTCCATCTGCTTTACACAGGCCGCCAGGAATACGGCAAGAATGGCGAACGCGCATAATCCGACCACGCTCATATTCCGAAGGTGTTTCGCACCGTATTGACCAGTTTGGCGATCTCACCCACCAACAGGATCAATGCCACAACGATGCCGCCCAGGGTCACGTATCCCGCCTGCTCGTCTTTCCCGCTTTTGGTCAGGATCTGGCACAGAGCGCTGACAAGCAAGCCGATGCCGGCGATCTTCAGTAACAACGATACGTCCATGTTTTTCTCCTTTTCCTACCAGAACAGGATCAGAACGGCAAGTCCCGCCGTACATCCCACGGTGACAGTCAGCCGTATTCCCGACCACAGCCCTTGTTTCTCCTTGGCGGCAAGATCGTTCAGCGAGTGGGAAAGCACCTCGCAAGCCTTTGCTTGCTCCCCCATGCCCATGGTGCCGAAGGTCTTGGCGAAGGAAAGAAACGTCTCTTTGACTTCATAGCCGACTTCTTGCCGGGCAAAGAAGGCATTCGCCGCCCGATACAGGGCTCCGCCGGGCTTTTTGACAGTCTCCTCCAGAAGAAGGGTCGTAAACCCCGCCTCATCCAGCGCCTTGTGGGAAAATCCTCGGAAGATCTGCTCCTGCGGAAGCGCCAGCCGCGTTACGCCGTCCCGCAAAACGTCCGCAAAGGCGGCAAGGCCGATCGTAAGGAGAGCGCGCCTATAACGTCGTACGGCTTGCCAAACGCCGCTTCCGGCAGAGAAAAGCGCCAGAAGGACAAGTCCGATATGCCGGATCATAGGGCGATGTAGCGGGTCTCGATTTTTGTTTTTTTCCCGGGGAGCGCCCGCAGCGTCACGATTCCGTGAAAGATCCCACTGTGGAGCAATTCTCTGATACCCGGTTTCCGTTCCGCTTCTTCCGGGCTTTCCCCGTGACAGGAAGCAAAGAACACAACACCGCAGTTTCCCGCCGCTTCCATGGCGGCGCTTTCTCCCGCGCCGCCGATCTCATCGCAGATGAGAACCTGCGGCGAAAACAGGCGGACGGCTCGCTCGATCCCAGCAGCCTTCGGCAGTCCGGATATAACGTCGCAGCCGCCTCTATCCGCCAGGGCGGGGAAGAGCTCTCTTCTCTCATCCACCACGGCGACACGGTAGGGCGCTCTTTCTTTAAAGCCCTTTGCGAGGCGTTTGGACAGCGCCCGGAGAAAGGTGGTTTTCCCGCCGCCGGGGGGAGAAAGGATCAACGCCGAAGAAAGCGGCTTTTCCGCGATGATCTCCAAAAAGCCGTCAGACGCCGTGTCGATAAAGCCGGGAAGGCGGATGTTCAAGCTGGTCACGGTCTCCGGCAGTCGTGCGCTCGATCCCGCTCGTTCTCCCGCCACCGCGATCCGGATGCCGCAGTCCAGGGTGACAAATCCGTCCGTCAGTGTGTCAAAATACCGGTATCCGCTGCCTTCGCAAAGATTGGCGATGGTCTCCGCCAGATCATTCGTCTCGCAAGGCTTTGGTGTCTCTCCCCGCCGAAGAGACCCTCTTTCGCCCAGCAGGACATTTCCATCCGGGCAAACCACGGCGGCAGGCGCGCCCAGCCGGATCCGGATCTCTGTCCATTCCCGAAAACGCGAAAAGATCCGGACGCTTTTTTGCAAGCGATCCGGAAGCCTTTCGATCAAATAGTTTCTTACGTCCATTTCGCCTTTTCCCGTCTTTGATGTTCTTGTTCAACGGTATGCGCGCTCTTTTTGAAATATGCAAAAAAAGACCCGCGTTTTTTTACCGCAGGTCTGTTTTGTATCTTGTTTACGGTTCGATGCGAACGGGGGTAAAGGTGACGAAATCGGAAGAGACAAGGGAAAACCGGATGCCCTCCCATTCCTCTATCAGGGGCTTGTCGTCCCAGTTGTGCAAATGCCCGAAGTACACGCGCTTTATCCGGTGCTCTTTCAAAACGGCAAGGACGGGGTTTTCCCGCTGCGCCGGCGTCACAACGGGGTAATGAGAAAAGCAGATGATCTCTGGGCGCGATCCCGTTTTCCGTTCTTCTTCGTCTGCCAGCTTTTCCGCGGCGTCCAGGCTCATCCCGAAACGCAGGCTCTCCCGCCGCAGGACTTTTTCATCCGCTTCGGTCATCTTGTCTTCGCACATCCAGCCCCGGGAACCGCACAAAATCTTGCCTTCTTCCAAAACGGCGTTGTTTTGCAGGAAGAAGAGGGAATCGAATCCTTCCCGCTCTTTCAACTCCTCCAGCTTTTTCAGGGAAGACCACCACAGATCGTGATTGCCTTTCATCAGATATTTTTTACCGGGCAGAGCGTGAATGAACGCAAGATCAGGCGTCGCTTCCTCCAGGGTCATTCCCCAGGAGATGTCCCCCGGTATCACCACGACGTCTTCCGGGCGCACCAGGTACTCCCAGTATTCTTTTATTTTTTTTTCATAGCCGATCCATCTGCCGCCGAACACGTCCATGGGCTTGTCCGTGCCGAAGGACAGATGCAGATCCGCCAGGGTGAATAAAGCCATATAAACCTCTGCATAAAACAAGCGTATAGGATGGATACTATTCTTGTCTACAATACGATCATTAAAGGAGAAAAATATGGATCATATCGTTTTACCGGATGCGGAAAAGCACATCGACGGGATCGCCTGCAACGTCAACAGCTGCGTGTATCACAATCAGTCCCATCAGTGTACGGCAAAAGCCGTTCACATCGGACCCGTTCACGCCGAGAAGGTCACGGATACCGTCTGCGGTACTTTTCGCAACAAGGATCGCTGACAGGGGAGGGCAAGCGCCCTCTTACATATTGAAAGCGCAGGGGGTGTACAACACGTGCACCCTCGTTTGTTCTTTTTCATCCAGATAGATCTCCACCGCGTCGAAACGCGGGACAAGCCCTTCCGTGAGCACTTTTTCCTCCCGCATAAACTGCGTGGCGGCAAAATAAAGAGCCCTTCGTTTGTTTTCGTCGATCTTTAAAGCGCCTCTGCCGTAGCGCCTGGCGCTTTCCATCGTTCTGGTCTTCACTTCCAGGAAAACAAGTTCGTCGTTTTCCCGCATGATCAGGTCGATCTCTCCGTGAAAGGTCCTGTAATTGGCGCGGATGAATTCAAAGCCCTTCTGTTCCAGATAGAGCCTGGCAAGGTATTCACCCCGGCGCCCCAGCTTCAATCGATCCATCACTCGTGCAATTTTTTCAGAAAACTCTTTCGGTGGAGGGGACAGGGACCGAATTCCCGCAAAGCGGCGTAATGCGCCTTGGTGGGGTATCCCTTGTGTCCGTCAAAGCCGTATTGGGGGAATTGTTCGTGCATCTTCAGGCAGTGGCGATCCCGCAGCACCTTGGCGACGATGCTGGCGGCGGCGATGCAGGGAATGAGACCGTCGCCTTTGATCACGGCTTTTCCGGGCAGGGAAAAGGAACGGTTCACATTGCCGTCGATGAAGAGAAACTCCGGCTTGACCGTGAGCTTCTCCACCGCTCTTCTCATCGCCAGAAGGCTTGCGTTCAGAATGTTGATCTCGTCGATCTCCTCCGGGGACGCCTCTCCCCAGCTCCAGGCGACGGCGACGCGGGTCACTTCATCAAACAGGGCGTCCCGCTTTTTTTCACTGAGTTTTTTGGAGTCGTTCAGTCCCACCGGGATCACGCCGTCCGGCAGAATGACCGCGCCTGCGAATACAGGACCGGCGAGAGGACCGCGCCCGGCTTCATCCAACCCGCACACGACCCGGATCCCTTCCGGCGTCAACTCCTTTTGCAGTTTATCGTCCATCACGCTTCCTCCAGGGTGATCCTGCCGATGGCGCCGCTTCTGAATTCATCCAGGATCATGGACGCGCAGCGCTCTTCATCGATCTCTGCGCCCCGTTTCAGCATACCGCGCTTTTCCCCGATCCTCAAAAACAGCTCGTACGGTTCTTTTGAAAGATCCCCGTCCGTCAGACGATACCGCTCCCGGAGGGAGGCGGCGTAGCGGGAAAGCAATTTTTCACATAAAAAGACGGCGATCTCCACACTGTCTAAGATCTCGTCCCGAATGGCGCCGGTCATAGCAAGGTTCCGTCCGACTTCCTCATCCTCGAATTTCGGCCAGAGTATGCCGGGCATATCCAAAAGCTCCAGGTCTTTTCCCGCCTTGACCCATTGTTTGGTCTTGGTTACGCCGGGACGATTTTCCGCCTTGGCTTTTTTGGTGCCTGCGAGGCGGTTGATCAGGGTGGACTTTCCCACGTTGGGGATGCCTACCACCATCGCGCGGATGGGTCTGCAAACGCCCTTCTCCGCCAATCGATCCCATTTGTCCTTTAAAAGCTCCCGAGCGGCGGCTACGGCGTCGCCGATCCCCGATCCGTTTTTGCTGTCTATGGCGACGCACCGAACGGTGTCCGTGCGCAGGGACGACTGCCATTTTTTCGTTTGCTCCGGATCCGCCAGATCCGCTTTGTTCAAAAGGATCACGCAGGGCTTGTTTCCCAAAAGAGCGGCGATCTCCGGATTGCGGCTGCTTTGGGGGATGCGCGCGTCCAACAGCTCGAATACCATATCAACGTCAGCCAGGCTTTCCCGGATCAGCCGCCGGGTGACCGCCATATGACCGGGAAACCAGTTTATGGGATTCTTATTACGGTTCGTCTCATTCATAGCTCTGCCTTCGATCAAGAAATTCTTTCCCCCATTGTATCATAAGAGCAAGTGACTTTCAAGAAAAAATCACTTGCTCTTGGTTGTCATGATTTCGGAAAAGGCGGTTTTAAGCGGCTTTTCCGGTCATTGAACGGGACCGAAAACGTTGAAGGGAAGATACCGCAGGATGACCCGACCCAGGATATACTGCTCATTGATCAAGCCGATCATATTGGAGCGGGAGTCGGCGGAATTATTCCGGTTGTCGCCCATAACGAAAACGTAATTGTCTTTCACCACAAATTCAAAGACGCCGTTTTCGTCCGGCTGCATGCTTTCGCTTTCCATGGGACCGCTTTGTTTCAGAACGTAGGGCTCGTCCAGAAGCTGTCCGTCTACCCAAACCTGCCAGGTGTTGAAGTTGATGCGGACGCTCTGCCCGCCCAGGGCGATCACCCTTTTGATCAAAAACTCCTTACCGTCTTTGTAAGTGGGCGTGTGGACGACTACGATATCCCCGATGGCAGGGGTATAAGCAAAGTCGGAAATGATGATCCGTTCGCCGCTGTGGAGCGTGTTATTCATGGAGTCGCCCACCACGGTGGATCCCCGGAACAGTACGGTGAATACGAAAATGACCAGAGCAAAGGACAGGAGAATGGACTTGATCCAGTCAAAAGCGCCGACGCTCGCGGGGATCCGCTCTTCCGGCGTTTCATCGGGCGCTTCGTCCGTGTGTTCTTCTTCCGCCGGCATCTCGAGAGGCGTATCTGCTTCCATTGATTTCACCGCCGCGAAGCTATCATCCTCACTTTGGGTCTGCGTGTCGCGGGGGGGATCCTCCGTCGGCTCGTTGGGCTGCAGACTGCTGTTTTCGTCTTTTGGCTCGTCGGGAGTATTTTCGGAGGACGTGCCGTCAAAAGAGCGGATCGCCCGTCTTGCCCGCAGAGGGCGGACGTATCTTTTCAAGTCGGAAGGATCGCCGGTGCCCCTGAGCTCATCCGCTTCCGCTTTTCCTTGCGCAGAAAAAACTTCGCCCTTCTGTTCCTGCTCCGGATCAAGATGTTCGTTTTCGTTCATGGCTTCTCCTGTCAATACAAAAGGGGACTTCAAACCAAGTCCCCTTCAGCGTTTTCATGATCTCTCCCGATGAGCTGCTGTCGTAGCGACTCGGGCAGTTCCGATACGGTTTGTCAGATCTTCTCTTTGACCTTGGCGGCCTTACCGACGCGGTCGCGCAGATAATAAAGCTTTGCTCTGCGGACTTTACCGGTGCGGATCACTTCCACCTTCTCCACGCGGGGAGAGTGCAGGGGGAAGGTCTTTTCCACGCCCACGCCGTAAGAGATTCGTCTCACGGTAAAGGTCTCGGAAATACCGCCGTTTCTCTTGGCGATCACGGTGCCTTCGTAAAGCTGGGTACGTTCCCGGGTCCCTTCCACGATCTTGTTGTAGACGCGAACGGTATCACCTACGTTGAACTTAGGCGCATCCGTCTTCAACTGCTCGTTTGTGAAAGCTTTGATCATATCCATATCAAGCTCCTCCTTAAATAAAAGAATTTATTTAAGTATACGTACAAGCGTTCGTGCTGAAGCCGGCAGAGGACCGCTTGGTTTATATACCGTAACGGGGAGAGTATACCACGCAGAATTCAAAAATGCAAGTGTTTTTTCAAAAAAATCAAGATTTTTCCGATAAAAAGGCTTTCAGCCGCCCTTCCCGTACGCCGCTGCGGGAAACCAGCGCCTCGTGCATCTTATAGTGCGCCAATATCTCCGTGAAGACCGCCACCGCGGGCGGCACCAGGCGGAAGCGCTCTTTGAGGATGGATCTGATCTTGGCGTGTTCCTCGGGATCTGCGTGATCGAAATGCCACAAAACGCTTTCCATCTGCTTGCGGGTGAGGGTCATATTGTTCTTCTTTTCCAGGGTGTTTTTATAGCAGAGGATCGCTTTGGCGCTGCCGCCGCTGAGGAGGATGGTTTTTCCCGGAAGTTCCGGCGCCGCGGCAAGGTGAGAGCGGATAAAGGCGCGGCAGGCGACCATATCGCCGCCTTTCCCCTCCGCGAAGAATTGATTGTAGAGCGACAGACAGCCCAAGGGCAGGGAAACGCTGTTTTCCATCTTTTTGCGACGGAATGCCAGGATCTCCGTTGATCCGCCCCCCAGATCTACCGTGATGCCCGCGGGGACGTTTCGGTTGCCCATGGCGCCGAGAAAACTGTAATAAGCCTCCGTTTCTCCGGAGATGATCTCAAGGGTGATCCCCGTTTCCTTATAAACGCGCGCGATTGTTTCCGCGCCGTTCGTCAGTCCCCGCAGGGAAGCGGTGGCGAAGGCAATGGGGGCGGCGGGGGTGAGACGGGCGCTGATGGAAGTGAATTCCCGCAGCTGATCGATGAGTTTTCGAATCGCTTCCTCCGGCAAGAGTCCGTCAACGACGGAGGCGCCGAGGCACAGGGGTACCGCTTTGAAGAAAACCGGGGCGGAGGAAAAAAGCTTCTCCTCGTCCAATACCGCGAGCTTTACGGTGTTGGAGCCCACGTCGATAATGGGATACAGCATAAAATGTCTCTTTTCAACTTACTTTAGCATTATTTTACACGGTTTTACCCTTGAAATCAAGAGTCGATGTTGAGAAACGAAAAAATATAAGCGATCACGCATATACTGGAGCATCCTGCTTGAAAACCGGGAGGTACGTTATGTTGTTTGATTTTATAAGATTTGCCATGTCCCGCGCGGTTTTTTTGTATTTGCGTGTCATGAACGGAGCCGCCTTTCCTCCGCCCTTGAAGCGGGAGGAGGAAGAAAAACTGCTTGTCCGCTTGAAAGAGGGCGACAGGGACGCGCGGGATCAGTTGATCGAGCGCAATTTGCGCCTGGTCGCCCACATCATCAAAAAATACGACACCGCGCCGGACGTGCAGGAGGATCTGATCTCCGTCGGGACCATCGGTCTGATCAAAGCGATTGACTCATTTGATCTGACACAGGGCGCCCGCTTTGCGACCTATGCCGGAAAGTGCGTTCAGAACGAAATATTGATGTATTTCCGCGCTCAGAAAAAGTTTTCCTGCGAAACCAGTATGGGAGAGACGCTGGAAATTGATAAGGATGGAAATCCTCTGACGATCCTGGACGTATTGAAGGTGGACGAAGACGTGGTGGAGAAGATCTACCGCAGGGACTCCATCCGATTGACGATGGAAGCGGTAAATACCGTCCTGGATCCCAGAGAAAAAAAGATCATTCGCGCCCGGTACGGGCTGGACGGGAGGGCGCCCATGACGCAAAAGGTATTGGCGGAGCGCTTTTCCATATCCCGCTCCTACGTTTCCCGCCTGGAAAAGGGCGCTTTGGAAAAGATCCGCGCGTATCTGACGGAAAAGCAGGGATAAGTTCATATTCTTTCCCCGGTTCGCATAAGGTTTACAAAAACGTGCGGCCGGCGGAAAGGCGCCGGGGAATAGGGGGAGAACATGGCTACAGATACGTTTGACAGAGTCTGCGAAATGAATTATGGCAAACTTTGGTCCGGTCAGGCGTCATGCCGGGTGGAGAATGAGTGGGTCTTGCCGGACTATAAGGAAGCTTCTCAGCGCCTTTTGCGGGTGGACGCGGACCCCAGGATCACCGGAAAGAGTGTTTACGTAAAAGGGCAGGAGATCGTCTGTGAGATTGAAGGCGAGGTCTACCTGGAGGCGCTGTATCTGCCGGAGGGAGAGGGAGGAGAGGAAAACGTAGCGTCCTTCGACGCCACGGAATCCTTTTATCACACCTTCCGGACGACCTTGCCTGCGGGAGAGACGCCGGATCCGGAATATATCACGGCGATTTGCGAGGGTGTGTGCGAGAGCGTCAGCGCCCGCCTTTTGGGTCCTCGCCGCCTCAGCGCGAAATGCGACGTGGCGTTGACTCTTACGCTGAAAAACAACCGGGAGATCCCGTGCTTTACCGAAGACTTGCCCGCCGACGTGGAATTCAAAACGGAAGAGACGGAGACTGTTGTCCTGGCGGAAAAGATCGACCAAACGCTGGAATTGAAGGAGATTCTGACGCTGCCCGCCGCGTATCTTCCGATCCGGGAAATGATCGATCTGCATTTTTCTCTTTTTGCATCTCACGTCAAAATCGAAAACGGCGCGGTGGATTTCACCGGTCATCTGACCATCAACGCTTCTTATGCGCCGGACGGGGAAGACGGTCTGGTCAGCTTTTGTCAGCCCATCGAGTTTGAAAAAAGTATCGGAGCAGACAAGGCGGTTCAAGGCGACCTGTGCGATATAGCCCTCACGCCCGTTTCCATCCGCAGTTCCGTTGAAATGGGTGAGAGCGGAGAAAACAAGGATCTCGCGCTGGAGGTTGTCTATCAGGCGGAGATCAGCCTGTTCAAACGGCAAAGGAACCGGATCGTTACGGATCTGTTTTCCGTGGAAACGGATCTTGACGTAACGACGGAAGAGAGGGTCCTTTCCGTCCCGGCGGCGATGCGCGCCTTCTCCCGGGAAGTGGTGGGAGAGATCCCCTTGAAGCATCCGCCTTTTACCCGGGCGGAAAACGTGAGAGCCACTCTTCGTTTTCTGGATTCCTTCCGGGAAGGAAGAAAACTCTTTGTACGGGCGGAGGCGACGTTGAAATACTTAGCCCTGGGAGAGAGCGGAGAAGTATCCGCGTTTGAAGACGTGATGGAAATGAAGTTCGATCTCCCGGATTTGCCCGATCTTTCCGAGGAAGATGGAAATATCGAGCTTTCCGGCGGTGTATCCGACGCCGTGATCTCTCTGAGGGAAGACGTGATCGACGTGCGCCTGGGCGTTTTCGGAAAGGCGGTCGTATATCGGGAAACCAAGATCGTGCCCGTTGTTTCCGTTGAACGAAAAGATCCTTTGGAAAAAGGAAAGAGCGGGCTTTTGTTCTATTATCCGGACGAAGAGGAAAGCCTTTGGGACGTTTGCAAAAAATGCCGCGCCAGAGTTTCGGAGGTGCGCGGGGAGAACAAGCTGGAAGGGGAAGAGATGCCGCCTGTTTTGCGGATCATCTGCCGGTAAAACGCAAAAAGCAGCCCCGTCGCGATCCATTTCTTCGGGCTCCGCAGCTGCGGGAGCGAAGCAACAGAAAGCCTCGTCAAAATCATTTGACGAGGCTTTCATAAATGTCTGGTAAATATGCCGTCGGAGCGTTTGCGGGCGCAGGATCAGTGAACAGACCAATAGGACCAGCCGTCATCCTCCGGAGAGATGCCGTCCACGGGAGCGGCGGGCTGCGTAGGTGCGGCTTTTTCCGTAGTTTCGGTCGCGGCGGTGGCGGTCTCTTCCTGCTTCTTTCCGCAGGAGACCATGACGGCGGCCAGCAAAAGAATGACTAAGAGTATGGGAATGATCCGTTTCATGCTTGTACCCTTTCTCCGATCGATCTCGTTTTCTCTACGGTAACAAGTATATACGGAGCATGGGCTTTTGTCAAGATGAAAATGCCTGTGTTTCGCCCGTCATTCCACGGTTTTTTCTTCCTGTACGTCCTCCAGAGGCAGGGTGGGCTCTCTGGTTGCTTCCGGGTTCGTTTCGGGGTAGAAATCCGTCAGGGGAAACTCCATGGAGCGAAACAGGGTGCAGGGATCCGCGTCGTCGAACTCATACTCTCCGCAGCCGGTGGGAATACTGCTGTCGCAAGCGGGCACGATGATCTGCGTGGGGCGCTCGATGCGGATCATGGAAAACAGTCCCAGGGTGATGAACAAGACCTTGTTGCCCGGAACAGCTTGTGCAAACCGACCGGAGAATTCATCGGCGATCTCCTGCGGCACGGCGTCGCATTCGCAGAAGCAGTTGCCGAAGCTGCGGCTCCTGTCAAAATCCACGGAACTGAGCCGCAGCGCCACGGGCTCCGCAACGTCCAGAACGATGTGCGGATCCCTGGACGCGTGCCGAAAACCGCTCTTTCCCGGTACCAGATCGGTAGAGAAAGAAGAAATGCGCCCGGTGCCGCCGTAGAGCATCATGCTCCGATCATATACGGCGAGCCCGGCAGTTTCCTGTCCGGTGCCGATCCCGTTGCTGCATTCCAGAACGCAGTGAAAATAATAGCGGATGTTGACACGGTAATACCCTTTGTGAAACGGCGTTTCTTCCGTGTCGATCTGCGTCCAGGGGATCCGGACGTCTCGGATCCTCACGGTGGCGGCGCTGTCTACCATCGCCTGGCCATCCTCGGGCAAGAGAATTAAAAGATCTTCCAGACAGTCCTGCTGACGGCAGGAATCAAAAATCCGATACGTGTCGATGGATCTGGAACCGTCGTCCCGCTGGGTGTGCCCACAAGCGGAGCGTCTGTCGAGATTGCTTTTCGTAATCAATGTATCTGCCTCCCGTTCGATTGATACTATAGCCTATGCGCCTTGGGCGGGAATGTGTAGAAAAAAACGATTTTGTAATAAAAAAAGAAGCAAGCGAAAGCTTGCTTCTTTTTCATCACTTGATTATTGAAATACGTTTCTGGGATCAATGGGGTTGCCGTCCTTCCACACCTCGAAGTGGAGATGAGGCTCCAGGGCGCATTCCACGAGGGCGGTGTCACCCACGCCGCCGATCACTTCGCCCGCGTGGATCGCCGCGCCTTCCTCAATGCCGTCGGGCAGGGAAGGCATCAGTCCCATATACACGCTTTTCAGTCCGTTTCCGTGATCCAGCACCACGGTTTGCCCCATAAGAGGGTCGTCATAGGTTTTTTCGACCACGCCGTCCGTCATGGCTCTCACACGCTCTCCGATCACGGAGGCGATGTCCATACCGTTGTGAACGCGGTAGTCGTTCATCGTCTCGGAGTACACCAAAAGCTCATTGGAGTATTCTTTGATCACGTTTCCCACCAGCGGCATAACAAATTCCGGGGAAACGGGCGTTGCGGATACGTCCTGCTCGGTTTTGGGCTTTTCCGCCGGGGTCTCTTTCTGGGGAGGGATCGCTTCCGGTTTTTCCTCTTGTACCGAAGGGATCTTGTTTTCCTTCGGGACATCTTCCACGATCACCTGCGGCAGAGGCGTGTTCTGCGCTTCCGCCAATCCTTCCGTCATGGGCTTCACCAGCCCGAGCACGGCGCCGTAAACGCCTACGCAGATTACGGATAAAATGCACACAGCCAGGGCTATGTATAAGCCCCCGCCGTTATTCTTTTTTGTTTGACCGGACCCGTTGGGTCGATTTTTCGTCTCCATTGTTTGCATCCGTCCTTTCTTGTTTGCTCATAGTTTGTTCCCGAAAAGGAAGGATTATGCACCAAAACAAAAAAAGCGGAGACAAAAAATGTCTCCGCCATCTCTCAGCAGGTTCAATTCGGCAGATCGTTGGCGTATACAACGGTCCCCGGCTCGCGAAGGTTGAGCTTTTCCCGGGCGATCTCCTTGATCCTCTCTTCCGTCATTTCCTCGCTCAGCTTCGCGTTGTACCGCTCTACCTGCAGCGTATAGGTATCCTTTTCCGCTTCCAGCCGTTTCAGCTGCTCCCGCAATTCATTGATCTGCAGGTTCCTGTTGACGATGGAAATCACCAGGAAAAGCAAAATGGCAACGAAAGCCAGTTTTGCAAAAAAGCCGAATCGATGTCTTACCATGGGATCAACTCCTTTTATCCTTCCGATCGCGGGATTTTTTTCTCTTTGAGGAGAGTTTTCGTTCTTCCCGCTTTTCTTTTCGTTTGTTCCGTATTCTTTCCCGCCGTCTTTGAAGGGGCGGAGCGATTTTTTTCAAAACCAGACGCTTGATCCAAAGAGCGCCCTTCCGGACGATCTTGCCCGCGGACGCCAGGTATAGCAGAAAGCCAAGCACCACGCCTAAAACGGCGAACCACCGGGTCTCTCCTTCCCCTCGGGCGTAGTGAAAGAAAATGTGTGTCAGACTTGCGGGTAAAAAGAAGAGCAGATCTTCCACCGCTACCAGCCAGGCGGGATGGGTAAACAGGATCCGCATCACCCGGAAAAAGTCGTAATACACGCCCAAAAGCGACCCGAAGATGACGGCGCGGAAAAAGAGAATGATCCCCCAAAGCCATTCGCGGGTCATTTGGCGAACAGGCGGCTGAAGAATCCTTTTTTCTCATCGCCCGCGCTATCGGGATACCACAGCGAATCGATCTGTCCGGACAGATGCGCCTCTTTCTTTTCCAGATCCAGGCGATCCATGTGCAGGGTATGGCCGCTGATCTGCAGCGACCCCAGCGCCGTTTCGATCTCAGCGTGATCTTCGGAAAAAGCGATTACGTCCGTCACGCCGCCGATCAGCAGTGTTTTGCGTCCTTCCATCAGGATCTTATATTCGTCCATCGGTCATCACCTCGGACTATCCTATGAAGGAAGGCGGGAAAATATACGGCGATTATATCACCCGATACAAAGTGGGCGCTTCGTTCTTACCGACGTGCTCCGGGGTCGAAAGAACTTCACAGCGAAAGCTTCTTTCTCCGAAGCGAACTTCGATCACGTCTCCGATCTTTACATCGTAAGAAGGTTTGACGACGCGGCCGTTAACGGAAACGTGACTGGCGTCACACGCGTCGTTGGCAACCGTTCTGCGCTTGATGATGCGGGATACCTTCAAATACTTGTCCAGTCGCACTTTTACTCCTCTATTGTACCACAGATGGTTTTGAGGGCGCAAGCCCTTTGCGGTCATTTATTGATAGCTGTCGGGATGAGCGATCAGCGCGTTCAGATATTTTTGAAGCGCTTCTTCCGGGCAGATCCCGGATCGGACTTGCTTTAAGCAAAGGCGGTACAGCTCCTCGCCGGCAAGGACGATCTCGTCCCCCGCGGGGATAGCATCTTTGCGCAGAAGGGCAAAACCGCTCTTTTCCGCCGTCTTTTCCGCCCGCATAAGAGCAGGGAGGCTTTTGGCGATCCCGCGAAGGGTATCCTCCTTGCTTTTAGCGCCTTTTTCCTTGCGCTTGATCGCATCCCAGGAATCCTGGATCGATCCTTCCGGTACCGTTTCATCCCCGAAAACGTGGGGATGGCGACGGATCATTTTTTTACAGATGTCGCTTGTGACGTCGGAAAGGGTGAACGCGCCTTCGTCCCTGGCAAGCCCCACGTGGAATATAACCTCCAGAAGAACGTCTCCCAATTCTTCCCGAAGGATGGCGTTGTCCTCTTGATCGATGCCCTCCACGACCTCGTACGCTTCCTCAAGAAAATTGTTCCGCAGGGACTTGTGGGTTTGTGCCCGATCCCAGGGGCATCCATCCGGCGCCCGCAGAATATCCACGATGGCGCAAAGGTCGTCGAAAGAATAAACTTCTTTATTGATCAGTTCCGCTTTGGTCATTCCCAAACTCCTTTAACGTTCGCATCAGATCAAAAACCCCTCTCACCGGGATGATCTTTACACCGTCCGGAATTTTCTTGACCCGTTCCGCGGCGCGTTTGGGCAAGAGAATGGTGTCGAAGCCAAGCCTTGCCGCTTCGTTCACCCGCAGGTCGGAGTCGGAGACCGTGCGGCATTCCCCGGACAATCCCACTTCTCCGATGGCGATGAAGTGGGGCGGCAGGCGCGTTTCCAGGGCGCAGGAGAGGCACGCGGCGCAGATGCCGAGATCCGCCGCCGTCTCATCCAGACGAAGTCCGCCCACCACGTTCATATAAACGTCTTTGTCAAAGAAGCGCACGCCCAGCCTTTTTTCCAGCACGGCGAGCATCATGGTCATCCGGTTCAGATCCACCCCGGAAGAGAGCCTTTTCGGATTGGGGAAGGGTGACCGCGCCACCAGCGCCTGTACCTCGGTGAGGATGGGGCGCGTGCCTTCCATCAAACACACCGGGCAGGAGCCGGGCACCCCGACGGGGCTGTCCTCCATCATCCGGCGGCTGGGATCGGGAACCTCCTCCAGGCCCGTATCGGTCATTTCAAACAAGCCGATTTCGTTGGTGGAGCCGTAGCGGTTCTTGATGGCGCGCAGGATGCGGCTGCTCTGGGTGCGTTCCCCTTCGAAATACAGGACAACGTCCACCATATGCTCCAGCAGTTTCGGGCCGGCAATGACGCCGTCTTTGTTCACGTGCCCCACCAGGATGGTGGAAAAGCCGGTACGTTTTGTGATCCCGATCAGTTTGGCGGCGGAGGCTTTTACCTGGGAAACGCTGCCCGGCGCACTGTTCACGGAAGCGTCCTTGACGGTCTGTACCGAGTCGATGATCAAAAGATCCGGTTTGACTTTATGGATCTCCGCCATCACACCGTCCACGTCCGTCTCACATTGCAGGTAGATGTTTTCTGTCAGGGCGGAAAGCCGCTTGGCGCGCATTTTGATCTGCAGCTGAGATTCTTCTCCGGAAACGTACAGGACTTTCAGATCCGGCATGGAACGGCAGATCTGCAGGAGCAGGGTGGATTTGCCGATACCGGGTTCGCCGCTGATCAGCGCAACCGACCCGCGAACGATCCCGCCGCCCAGCGCGCGATCCAGCTCTCCGATCCCGGTTTTTGTTCGCTCGCCGAAAAGCTTTTCCTCTTCGATCTGGTCGATCCTGACGGCTGGGGTGTATTCGCCGGCGGGCGCGTCCAAAACAGGCTGACCTCCCGCGTCGCGAACGAATACCTCTTCTTCCAGGGTATTCCACGCGCCGCATTCCCGGCATTGACCGTTCCAGCGTGGAAACTGCGCGCCGCAGTTGGTGCAGGTATAAACCGTTTTCGTCTTTCCGGCCATGGTTTGCTCCTTATGTTCATACTTAGATTCATTATAAAGAAAAATACGGCAGCTGTCAATTTATTCTTGCGTTTTGCCCCGTCTTCTGTATACTTAAAAGAGAAGGGAGGGGCACCATGGCAAATTATGTTTTTATCAGCCCGTTTTCCCGGGCGTGCGACAATATGGCGCTGGATGAATATCTGCTGGATCACGTTCTGCCGGATGACCTGATCCTGTTGTTCTACGTGAATGAAAACGCCGTGATCATCGGGAAAAACCAAAATCCGTGGAAGGAATGCGATCGGAACGCCATGGATCGGGACGGCGTGGAGCTGGCGCGCCGTATCAGCGGCGGCGGCGCGGTCTATCACGACGGGGGAAATCTAAACTATTCCTTTATCGCCGGGGAAAACCGCTATGACCCCGGCGCTTTTCAGGATCTGATCCTGTCCTGCCTGAAAGAGGAGGGTGTTCCCTGCGAGGCGTCCGGCAGAAACGACCTTGTCGTCTGCGGAAAAAAGATCTCCGGCACGGCGTTTGCCGTCCGGCACGGAAAACACCTCCATCACGGGACCCTGCTCATTTGTTCCGACCTGACAAGACTGGGTAAATATTTGACCGTGGATCCGGGTAAGATCCGGTCGAAGGGTATTGATTCCGTCCGTTCCCGGGTTGCCGATCTGGTGGAATTCAAGCCCGAGCTGACGGTTCCCGGCATGCGCGCCTCCCTTTGCCGCGCCTTTGAAAAACGGTACGGCGCCGTGGTGTCCCTCCCGTTTTCCGACGCGGAACGGATCGCGTTGGAGTCGTACCGCGCCCGGCACGTTTCCTGGGAATGGCGGATCGGAAATACGCCCGGATTCGATCTGGCTTGGTCCGAACGTTTCCCCTGGGGCGGCGTGGAGTTGTATCTGATCTTGGAAAAGGGCGTCATTCGGGAAGCGCGGGCTTTTTCAGACGCGATGGACACTTCTCTTTGCGATGATCTGGAGCGCACACTGATGAACTTGCCTTTGGATAGGGGAGACGTTTCGAAAGCGGCAGAAGCGTTGGGCGGCGCCGGCGGTGAAGCCCTTCTGTTGTTCTCCCGCTCCATTTAACGCTTTTAACGGCTTTAAGAAGATCGCCTGCACGGAAAAAAGAAGCAGAAGTCAAAAACTTCTGCTTCTTTTTTTCTGCGGATCATGCATCAATGGCTTGAAACAATTCTTTCAAGGGTTCTCCCCCGTAGGATTCGATCAAACCTTTGTCACATAACGCGGCAAGGGCGGGATCGATGGGCAATTGGGCGGTGGCTTGAATGCCGTAGCCTTCGGCGTTTTCCTTCAGATGGCTCTTACCGAACGGTTCGATCTTCTTGCCGCAGTCGGGGCAGGTAACGTAAGACATATTCTCCACCAGTCCCAAGACCGGGATCTTCATCAGATTTGCCATTTTCACGGCTTTCTCCACGATCATGGAAACAAGCTCTTGAGGAGACGTGACCACGATAATGCCGTCTAAAGGCAGGGATTGGAAAACGGTGAGGGGAACGTCGCCCGTTCCGGGAGGCATATCCACGTACATATAATCCACGTCGCCCCAGTTCACTTCCGTCCAGAATTGGGTCACCGTCCCGGCGATCACGGGACCGCGCCACACCACCGGATCCGTTTCATTTTCCAAAAGAAGATTTAAGCTCATCACTTTGATGCCGCTGCGCGTTTCCACCGGGAAAAGCCCGGTATCGTCGCCGGTGGCGCGATCGTGCAAGCCGAACGCTTTGGGGATGCTGGGACCGGTGAGATCCGCGTCCAGGATGGCGGTCTTCTTTCCCGCACGGGCGGTTTCCAGCGCCAGAAGGGAAGTTACCATGCTCTTGCCCACGCCGCCTTTACCGCTGACGATGCCGATCACTTTTTTGATATGGCTCTGGGCGTTGGGCTTCTGCAAAAGGCTTTCCTGACTGCGGGACGGACAATCCACGCCGCAGGTATCGCAGTTGTGTGTGCAGTTTTCTTGCTCTGCCATGTTGATCACTCCTTTACGGTCATTAACCCGTTTCTTCTTACGATTATATCGGTTTTTTTTCTTCTGTCAAGCACGCTCGTTCCGTCTTTACTTTTTCCGTAAGATGTACTATAATGGATAAAAGTATGCAGAAAGGGGACGGGACATGAGACGGATGCGCTGGATGAAAAATAAGAACGGCTTGCTCGTTCTCCTTTCCGCCTTTCTTTCCGCGCTGCCTTACACGGTGCCCGCGTTGTTCTTTTTGTCCTGGTTCTCCTTTGTTCCGCTGATCCTTGTTTTGATGAAGGAGCGGGGAAAGATCCGGACGGATCTCGGTTATGCTTTTTTGTTCGGTTTCTTTTATTATCTATTTACCTATTGGTGGTTTTGGGTGCTGTATCCCATGGATTTTGCCGGCGTTTCAAAGGGGGAGGCGCTCCTGATCGTTCTGCTGGGCTGGGCAGGGATCAGCCTGCTGCACGGATCTCTGTTCCTCCTGGTGGGTCTCGCCGTTCATTTCGCGAAAAAGCTTCATAGAAGATCTTTCACGGCTGCCGCCTTTCTTCTTGCTTTTTTGCTGTGTGAGTGGATCACCTCTCTTTCGCCTCTGGCGTTTCCCTGGGTGAGGCTCTGCGCCGGTCAATTCCGGGCGCCGCTTCTCATTCAGAGCGCTGCCGTTTGGGGCGTTTACGGGGCGGATCTTCTCATTTTGACGGTCAACGTATTCCTTTCGTTTGTTATTCTCTCTTCCGGTCGGCGCCGACTGATCCCGGCTGCCCTTGCCGTCTTTTTGTTTTCCGGCAATTTCCTGTTCGGGGCGATCCGGATGGGGGCGTTTGAAAAAGAAACGAACACCGTACGGGTCGCCGCGGTGCAAGGCAATATTCTCTCCGGCGATAAGTGGAGCGATACCGGCTTTGATCGCTGCTTCGATACGTATTACGGCCTTACGGAAAACCTGACGGAAGACGTGGATCTCATTGTTTGGCCGGAAACGGCTCTTCCCGTGACCTTGAACGGATCCTCCTTTTCCCATATCGTGGAGGAACTTCAGCTTCTGTCCGAAAAATGCGGCGCTCCGATCCTTACGGGTGCTTTCTGGAAGCAGGAAAAAGGGGAATCCAACGCGGCGGTGCTCATTTCGCCGACAAACGTTTCCGAGCCATATGCCAAACGCCACCTCGTTCCCTTTGGGGAGAGCGTTCCATACCGTGACGTGCTTGAAAAAGTGTTCCCGTTTTTGACGGAAATCAATATGCTATCCGAGGACGTTGCGGCAGGGGATAACGCCGGTCTTTTCACAACGGATAAAGGCAAGGTGGGCACGCTGATCTGCTTTGAGTCCATCTTTCCCGAACTCGCCGCGGACAGCGTCGGTCAGGGCGCTCACTTTCTGGCGGTCATTACCAATGATTCCTGGTATAAGGATTCACCCGCCGTCTATCAACACCTGTCCCACGCTGTCTTGAGGAGCATCGAATGCGGGAGGAGCACCGTTCGCGCCGCGAACTCCGGCGTTTCCGCGCTCATCGACCCTTGCGGCAGGATCTTGCAAGAGCTTGGTCCCTTGAAGCAGGGCGTTGTGATCGGGGAGATCCCGTATTCCGAAGCGGATACGGCGTATAGTTCCATCGGAGACCGGATCCTGCCCGTTTACGGCGTCGTTCTTGCCGTTTGGTGCGGGGTTTGTTTGATCGTGAAGAGGAGGCGCCATGGCGGTAAATGAGGAACTTTTGACCCTGGAAGGGGAAGTGGAAGACGTCATTTACCAAAATGACGAAAGCGGATACACGGTTTGTGTGATCGGTGTGGATGATGAGCCGGTCACGGTGGTCGGCACGATGCCCGGGATCCTGGTGGGCGATCAGATCCGCGTTATGGGCGCCTGGACGTCCCACCCCAGCTATGGAAAACAATTTAAAGCGACTTGCCTGGAGAAGTCTTTGCCGGTGGATGAAAAGGCGATGCTCCGGTATCTTTCTTCCCGCGCCGTAAAGGGCGTGGGCCCCACTCTGGCAAAGCGCATCATGGAGCGCTTCGGAGAAGCCGCCTTCGACGTGATCGAAAATAACCCCGATCTTTTGGCGGACGTGCAGGGCATTTCCGTCAGGAAAGCCAGGGAAATTTCCGCCGCCTTTAAAGAGCAGTTCGGCGTACGCCGGATCATGATGTATTTCGGCGGCTATTTCGGCTCCTCTACCACAATGCGGATCTTCAAGAAATGGGGAACTCGCGCCATAGACGTGGCTGAAAAGGATCCCTACGTCCTCTGCGACGAGATTTACGGCATCGGCTTTGAACGGGCGGACGCCATGGCGCAGGCGATGGGATTCGAGAAGAATTCCCACGGCAGACTGCGTGCGGGGCTTCGCTATGTTCTGCGCTATAACGCGGCAGCCAACGGGCATTGCTATCTGCCGCAGGCAAAGCTGGTCGCCGCCGCTTCCTCCTTGATGGGCGTGGACACGGCGGACGTGGAGGATCGGCTGAGTGTTCTTTGCCGGGAAGGGGAATTGATCCGCGCCCGGGGAACGGACACCCCCGTGTACCTGCCGGAGTATTTTAAGGCGGAGATCTCCTGTGCGACGAAACTGTGCGAATTGAACCGGATCAATCTGTTCGGATCCGTGGAGGACGCGGAAAAGCTCATTGCCGATACGGAAAAACGGGAGGGCATCCAATACGCTCCCGCCCAGCGAGAGGCGATCCGCTCCGCTCTATCCCATTCCGTGACCCTGATCACCGGCGGGCCCGGTACGGGAAAGACGACCATCGTGAAAGCCATCGTCTCTATTTTTGAAATGGTGGGTATGAAGATCGCCCTGGCGGCTCCTACCGGGCGGGCGGCTAAACGATTGGGCGAATCCACCGGGGAAAGCGCCCGCACGATTCACCGCCTCCTTGAAAATGAGTATACCGGCGACGATACGACACGATTTGTCCGGAACGAACGAAATCCCCTGGACGAAGACGTTATCATTGTGGATGAGACCAGCATGATGGACATCCTGTTGTTTTCGTCCTTACTGGCTGCCGTTCGCCCCGGGTCACGGATCGTGCTGATCGGGGACAGCGACCAGTTGCCCAGCGTCGGAGCCGGCGAGGTTTTGCGGGATACGATCCGCTCCGGTGTTTTTCCCGTTTGCCGCCTGGAAGTCATTTTTCGTCAATCCGGCGGTAGCGACATCGTGATCAACGCCCACCGGATCAACCGCGGGGAATACCCCGCTTCTTCGGACAAGAGCGGCGATTTCTTTTTGATGACCCGCGCTTCCCTGTCCGCCGCCGTTGATACGGTGGTCTCCTTGTGTCGGGACAGGTTACCCAAAAAATACGGGCAAAAAGCGCTGGACGGCATCCAGGTACTCAGTTGTACCCGCAAAGGGGAATTGGGCACCATTCGCCTGAACGCGCTGCTGCAGGCTTCTCTTAATCCGCCGGCCCCGGATAAGGATGAAAAGGCGGTTCGGGACGTGATCTTTCGCGTGGGCGACAAGGTCATGCAGATCCGAAACGATTATGATCTGGAATGGGAAAGCGTGAATAGCGCCCTGCGTGGCAACGGCGTTTTCAACGGCGACATCGGCAGGGTGGAGGCGGTGGATCATACCGCTGAAACGGTGACGGTCCTTTACGACGATCACCGTGTGAATTATCTGTTTGAGGAACTGGACGAGATCGAACACGCCTTTGCCGTCACCGTCCATAAAAGTCAGGGGAGCGAATATCCCATCGTGGTCTTTCCGCTCTTCAACCCGCCGCCCATGCTCGCCACCCGGAATCTTTTGTATACCGGCGTAACAAGAGCAAAGGATCTGGCGATCTTGGTGGGCGACGCCGCTTCCGTTCGCCGGATGGTGGACAATGATAAAGTCGCCGAGCGTTATACGGGGCTTTGTGAGGCGTATCGTCTTTTGAGGGACAAGAAGCTATGAAGAAGAAAAACGCGATGACCCTTCTTTGCCTGATCGGGTGGACCGTCTTCCTGGGCGGGATCTATCTGGCGCTGGCGGAAACGCCTTACACGATGTTCGTATCGATGGTTTACGCCGTTGCAGGCACCGTTTTGTTCGTGTTCTTCCTCCTGGTCAACGGCGGTGCGCGCTCTCTTCCCAGCGTGGAGGAGCGCCGGGCGCTTGCGGCGGAAGAAAAGAAGGACAACGGGAAGGGCGACGCAAAGCGGGATAAGGCTCATGACCCGCCTTCCCGCCCTGATCTGTTCCATTTGGGTGCGGAAAAGCAGGATAAGGTCGCTCGTCTCCTTTTGATTTTGGCTGCTCCCTTCTTTTTCGTGCTTGCCGCCGATTATATTTATCTACACTTTTTCTGGAAGGATTGACCAATGGATTGTTATACGCTTTTTTCAGGCTCTTCCGGGAACTGCATCTACGTCAAGGAAGGGGAAAACGAGATCCTGATCGACGCGGGAGCCAACTGCAAGAAAATATCGCTCGCTCTCTCTTCCATCGGAACGGATCTTTCCCGGATCAGCGCGGTTTTGCTCACCCATGAACACATCGATCACGTTGCGGCGCTGCCGGTGGTTTTGAACGCCCGCCCCGTTCCGGTGTACTGTCAGGAAAAGGTGGCGAAGGAGATCTACTTCGGCTACCAGATGCACGATAAACCCAAATGGGCGGAAAACTTTGCCAAATGCGTGCGCACGGTAGAGCCGGATAAGGAATATGAGATCGGAGATCTTGTTTTTGCCCCCTTTCGCACCCCACACGACAGCGTTGACAGTGAAGGATTTGTCTTGCAGGAAGGGAAGCTGGGGATCGCCACGGACCTGGGCTTTGTCTCTCCGGAGGTTCGTCGGGCGCTGCTTGGATGCGAAAACGTGATCCTGGAAGCCAATCACGACCTGGAAATGCTTTGGAACGGATCTTACCCGTATCAATTGAAGGAGCGCGTCGCCTCCGATACGGGACATTTGAATAACGACGCCTCCGCCGCCTTTGCCGTTGAAATGCTGTCCGCCGGCTGCGGCAGCTTCACGCTGTTTCATTTGTCCGCGGAAAACAATACGCCTCTCCTGGCGCGGGATGCGTACCTCGCCCGCCTTTCCGAAGCGGGCGCGAGGGAGGGAAGAGAGTATACCCTTAAGATCGCGCAGCGAAGCGGGGTGACGAAAGTCCTATGAATTTCGTGATCATCAGTGTAGGCGAACAGAAGGAGTCCTATTACCGGGAAGCCTTCGCCGAGTATGAGAAACGTATGCTTTCCTTAGGGGGACTTGAAAGCGTCGTGATCAAACCCGCCGCCACCCCCGGCAGAGAATTGAAGCCGGAGGAGATCCGGCAGGCTTTGGAAAAGGAGGGGGAAGCGATCCGCCGCGCTCTGTCCCAGCCTCGTTTTTCCCGCTATTGGAAGGTCGCTCTTTGTGTAGAGGGAAAGCCCCTTTCCTCGGAAGGGCTTGCCGAGAAGCTGGATCACGCCGCCCTTTCCGGCAAAAGCGGCGCCGTCTTTCTCATCGGATCCTCCTGGGGCTTGGACGAAAGCGTCAAGGCGGCAAGCGATCTTCGGCTGTCCTTTTCATCCATGACTTTTCCCCATTCGCTTTTCCGGGTCATGCTGGCGGAGCAGATCTACCGGGCGGCAAATATCCTGTCCGGCGGAAAATATCACAAATAAAAACCTATATCCGCTCCTTTTCGGTTCCTGCTGTTTTAAAACTGAGAGCCGAAAAAAGACCTCACCAAAACATGTTTTGGTGAGGTCTTTTGCTTCAAACGGCGCTTCAATCCTTAAAAGAGCGCCGTCGTACCGATTTGGTAAGGTTTATTTCGGACCGAGAGTGACGGTGGAAGTGCCGGTCTCAGCGTTGTAGTTTGCCAAGTAGTTCTTTAAGCGGACGATGTCCTTGCTGCTGATCACGCCGTCCCCGTTGGCGTCCGCCCCGGGGGAAAGCTCCACGGTGGAAGTGCCGGTCTCAGCGTTGTAGTTTGCCAGGTAGTTCTTCAAGCGGACGATGTCCTTGCTGCTGATCACGCCGTCCCCGTTGGCGTCCGCCCCGG
>CAMPCJ010000004.1 GCA_946645685.1 uncultured Clostridia bacterium
GGCGTCGTCCCGCACCGAGAAGGTGACGGTCGCCGCGTCTCCCGTGGCGGTGAAATCTTCCGACGGGGAAGAAAAGAGGATCCGCTCCGCCCCCGCCTCTCCCGCCGTCACGCCGCCGGGGAACAGATCCGTCAAAAGGATCTCCTTCACCGTCAGCGCCCGGGTGTCGTAGGAAAGGGACAGAGCGATCTCTCTGACGCCGGGATTGCGTTCGCAGCGGATCGTCACGGAAAATTCGCTTCCCCGGGAAAGGCTCTGCTTTTCGGCAAGTAGAGAGAATTTGCCCTGCCCCGCCCCGTGGACGGAAAGGGCGCCGCACCATAAAAGCGCCGCAGCCAGCAGGATCCAAGCCGCTTTTTTCATACTTCTCCTCCGTTGGCGCGCAGGACCTCCCGCGCTTTTTCCACCAGCTCCAGCCGAACACTTTCCGGCTCGATCACCCGCACCTTGTCGCCGAATCCCATCAGCCACGCCAGAAAGGGCGGCGATACCATCACGGGCAGGGTCGTCTCAAAGCCTCCCTCCCGCTTCCGCGTCACCAGATTGGAGCCGAAGCGGTCGAAGAAGACGCCGGCAAGCTCCTCCCGGCACCACAGCGTCACCCGCTCCTCCCTGCCGCCGAACATCCCGAAGGTCTTCTTCTCATAGGCGGCGGGATCCAGATCCCGGAAGATCTCTTTGCCGAAGCGGCTTCGCTCCGTCTGCCGGATGCCCTGCATTTTGTCGACCCGGAAATGGCGGATCTCCCGACTTGCTTCTTCCACGGCAATGAGGTAATAGTTTTCATCGTCCCAATGGAGCAGATAGGGGGAGGCGACGTACCGTTCGCCGCCCCGGCGAAGCACCTTTTCCCCGGCGCTGTTCCACTCAAAATACTGGAAGGAAACGGCTCTGTCCTGTTCGATGGCGGTGGATAGGGCGTCCACCGTCAGATAAATGCTCTCGTTCATCGTCTTGATCCGACCCGCCACCGCCACCTGCCGGGACAGCGTTTTGGCAAGATGGGTGCTGGTCAGGGTCTGCAGTTTCCGGATCAGCTCCGCGCTCTTGCGGGAGGTGAGAAAGCGGGAGGACTGTACCGCGTCCACCAGAAGCCTCAGCTCCGGCAGCTCGAAATCCCTCTCCCCTAAAAAATAACCGGTGTGCTTGCCCTTCACCCGAACGATGTCCAGCCCGAACAGCTGCAGCTCCTCCAGGTCGCTGTACAGACTCTTCCGTTCCGAACGGATCCCCGCGGCGGCAAGATGGGTCTGCATCTCGGCAAGGGTCATGGGATGATCTTCATCCGTCTGCTCCGTCAAAAGCTTGGCAAGTGTGAGCAGTTTGGCTTTCTGCCCGAATGCGCGTGGCATGGCGATCCCTCCTTTTTATATATTGTACCATAAAGCGGACAGATATGCAAGAGTTCTTTCTTGACATTTGCTCATCTCCCTCCTATAATGGAAAAAGAATCAGGTCACTGAAAGGAGAAACCCCATGAGATCCCGGGAAGCTATGGAAGCCATCCGCTCCGGCGCGTATGACAAAACCTTCGCAGCGCTTTACGGCGCCGCCGCCGCCGCGCCCCAGAAGGAGCGGTATATCCGTTTGATCGAAACGTATGAAAAAACCTTCGGAAAGGACGACGACATCGCCGTGTTTTCCGCCCCCGGCCGCACGGAGATCGGCGGCAATCATACGGACCATAACCGGGGCAGAGTCCTTGCGGGCTCCGTGGATCTGGACGTGATCGCCGTGGCGTCCAAAACGACGGATCAGATCGCCCGTGTGTATTCCGAGGGCTTCGCCCCGGACGACGTCGATTTGGACGACCAGACCGTTTATCCCGCCGAGCAGGGGCATTCCGCCGCCCTGCTCCGCGGCATTGCCCGGGCGCTGGATGAGCGGGGGTACCGCCGGGGCGGCTACCGCGCCGTCACCGTTTCCAACGTGCCCCGGGGCAGCGGCGTTTCTTCCTCCGCCGCCTTCGAGGTGCTTCTCACCACCATTCAGAACGCCTTTTATAACGAGAACGCCATCCCCCCCATGGAGGTGGCGAAGATCAGCCAGTTCGCCGAACGGGACTATTTCGGCAAGCCCTGCGGATTGATGGATCAGGCGGCTTGCGCCGTGGGCGGCATCTGCCTGTTCGATTTCGGAACGGAGGAGCCCGGCGTGGAGCAGATCCCCTTTGATTTCAGCGCCGCCGGATATAAGCTGTGCCTGGTCTCCGTGGGGGGCGACCATTCCGATCTGACGGACGCCTACGCCGCCATTCCCGCCCGGATGAAGCAGGTGGCGGGCTTTTTCGGCAAGAGTTTTTTGAACGAAGTGAGTCTGGAAGAGCTTACGTCCCGCTTAACGGAAGTCCGTGCGGCTTGCGGGGACGATGCCGTTTTGGCGGCGCTCCATTTCCTGCGGGAAACGGAGCGGGTCACCGTTGAGCGTTCCGCCCTGCTCCGGGGCGATTTCGACGGGTTTTTGAAGCAGGTGATCGCCTCCGGTCACTCTTCCTTCGAGTATTTGCAAAACGTCCTGGTTCCTTTTGAAAACGCCTGCCAGGGCGCCGCTATCGCCCTTTTCTATGCCTCCGCCCTTTTGGAAGACGGCGCCCGGGGCGCCTGGCGCATCCACGGCGGCGGCTTCGGCGGCACCACCCAGAATTACGTGCCGGACGCTCTTGTCCCTGCCTTCCGCGCCGCCATGGACGGCATTTTCGGGGAAGGCGCCTGCCACGTGCTTTCCATCCGTCCCGTGGGGCCTGTTCAGGTCCTGTAACGCGTCGGGGCAGCAAAAGAGAGCGGGAACGAAAGTTCCCGCTCTCTTTTGCTGTTTGATCAATACAGAGAAAGGATCTTGCTGGTCTCGATAAGGCCCTCGTCGATGCTCTTGGTCATCCCCAGCGCCTCCTCGATGTCCAGATCCACCACGTTCTCGCCCTTCATGGCGACGATCCGCCCGGTGATCCCCCGCGCCAGCAGAGAAACCGCTTCGGCGCCCATCAGGGAAGCCACCACCCGATCCCGCACCGTGGGACTGCCGCCCCGCTGTTGGTGACCCAGGATGGTGGTGTTGGTGGTGATGCCGGTGGCTTCCTTGATCTTCTCGGCGATCTCCACGCTGCCGCCCACGCCCTCCGCTACGATGATGATGTAGTGGTGCTTTCCGGCGTTGCGGCAGGAAAGGATGGGTTTGATGATATCCTCGTTGATGTCAAACTTCTTTTCAGGGATGATGCACGCCTCCGCGCCCCCGGCGATGCCGCAGTTCAGCGCGATGTACCCGGCGTTCCGCCCCATAACCTCCACCACGCTGCAGCGTTCATGGCTGGACGCGGTGTCCTTGATCCGGTCAATGGCTTCCTTGACCGTGTTCATGGCGGTGTCGTAGCCGATGGTGTAATCCGTGCATCCGATGTCATTGTCAATGGTGGCGGGAATGCCGATCACCGGCACGCCGATGCGGTGCAGATCCCGGGCGCCCCGGAAGGAGCCGTCCCCGCCGATGACCACCAAAGCGTCCAGCTTGAAAATATCCGCCATGGCTTTGCCCCGCTTTATACCCTCTTCGGATTGAAATTCCTTGGAACGGGCGGTGAGCAGCACCGTGCCTCCGCGGTTGATGATATTGGAAACGGAGTGAGCGTTCATCTCGCTGATCTCCCCGTCCAAAAGCCCTTCATATCCGCGCTTGATCCCGAAAACCTGCAGCTTGTGATACAGTCCCGCCCGCACCACGGCGCGAAGGGCGGCGTTCATCCCCGGCGCGTCTCCGCCGGACGTGAGAACGCCGATTCGTTGGATCTTTTTCTCTTCCTGCATTTTACTCATACTTTCCTCCCGCGATAAAAAAAGGATCTCTCCCATACAGTATAGCATTTTCCGGGAGAATTGCAAGAGTGCGGCGGGTAAAAAAAGATGCTTTTGTTGTGAAAAAGCGCATTTTTTTACACGGCGCTCCCGTCTCTTCTCCCGGAGGGCGTTTTCCGACCCTGGAAAAAGTGGGCGGGAAAGCGCGTCTCCAGCGGCAGCCGTATCGTCAATGTCGCGGTTTTGCCGTCCTCGCTGATGTGCGCGTCGTATTCAAAGCCGCTTCTCCGGGACAGCACGCTCAAGAGCAGGATCCTTTCCAGATCCTCTCCCGCAACCTCCGTAAACAAACGCGTCAGGATCGTCTGATGATTCTCGGCGGAGAAGGAGAAAGTCAGGGAGACCTGCTCCGCCGTCTTTTTCAGCTCCAGAGGGACCGTCTTCTCCCCGGCGGAAAAGCGCAGCAGGCGGATCAGCTGAAGGAGCACCTCTTTCACCTCCGGCACCGTCCACACCGGCTCCTCCTCCGCCGAAGGGGAAAGAAGACCGCTTTCGGTCAAAAAGGAGATCAGCTCCAGCGGCTCCGGGTCAGCTGCCTCCGCCCCGGTCTTGTCGGGGCGGGAAAGCAGGATCTTTTCCGCCGTCCGGCTTTCCTCCTCCGCGAGAATGCGCAGGACCAGGACCTTTCTCAAGCCGTCCTGCAGGGGAGAAAGCCAGAACAACGTGTTCTTTCCGTGCAGGAGCCGTACCGTCAGGGAAGAGCCTTTCCCGACCTCTTCCGGAAAGAGAGCGTCGATACAGCGCTGCCGGTAAAACAACCGGGCGGCTTTTTCATTCCGGTACCGGATGTGCCAGGCGTCGTCGGTGATGAGAGCGGGCACGTCGTAGCGGGCGAGGGAGCGCTTCATCGCGGAAAGCGCGCGATCCGGCAGTCTTTTCATGGAATGCCTCCTTTTTTGTTACAAGAATGGTCAGAGAACTGTCCTGCTTATGGGTCACAACTTATGGTATACTGCAACCGTAGGAAGAAAAACGTCTGTTTGAAAAGGAGCGTAAAAATGAAAGATACCATGCAGATCCTGGAGGAAAAAGCGGCGCGGGGAGATTACGCCGCCGCCTTAAAGCTGGCAGACGCCTTGAAATGGGGGTACTACGGGGAAGCCTCTCCCGCCCGCGCCATGGCGCTGTACCGCGCCTGCACGGCGTCCCCCTCCCGGAGCGTGGCGGCGAGCGCCTATTATAACCTGGGCGTTTTCTATTACTTCGGGTTATTGGAAGAAAAGACGGACGTGCGCTTGGCGTTTGACTGCTTTATGAAATCCGCCCTGCTTTTGCCGGGCAAGGAAGCCCTGTCCCGGCTTGCGGATATGTACCGCTACGGCCAGTACGTGGAGCAAAACGAAACGGTGGCGATGCGGCTGTACCTGAAAGCCGCTTCCGCCTGACGGTCACGCCTCCGGCGGAGATACGGCGCGGAAGATAATTCCCTCCGGCAGTTTCACCAGCGCGTGCAGCAGACCGGGCTCCCGTGCCAGTTCTTCTTTGACGGGCTTTGCCGCCCGTTTCAAAAGCCGCTCCAGCTTGCTTGCCGCGCTGCGATCGGCGCTTTCCCAGACCGCAGCCATGAAAAGAGGCGTCCGATACCGCGTGTATCGGGCGCCTCTTTTGCTCCCGCTGCGGTGTTCGGCAAGCCGTCGTGCCGGATCGGTGGTGATCCCGGCGTACAGGGACCCGTCCCCGCAGCGCAGAAGATAGGTATAATACATTTATGCCTTGGGCGGCTTGTAATACACCGTGGAGCCCTCCGGCACGGAGCGGGTCAGCCACACGGAGCCGCCGATGACGCAGTTGTCCCCCACGAAGGTATCGCCCCCCAGAATGGTGGCGTTGGCGTAAATGATCACGTTGTTGCCGATGTTGGGGTGCCGTTTGATGTCCTTCACCGGGTTTCCGTTTTCGTCCAGCTCAAAGCTTCTGGCGCCCAGCGTCACGCCCTGATAGAGCTTCACGTGGTTGCCGATCACCGTGGTCTCGCCCACCACGATACCCGTGCCGTGGTCAATGCAGAAGTATTCGCCGATCTGCGCTCCGGCGTGGATGTCGATCCCGGTCTTCTCGTGGGCGTATTCCGTCATGATCCGGGAGATCAGCGGCACCTTCAATTGATACAGCTCGTGTGCGAGCCGGAAGATCGTAATGGCGTAAAAGCCCGGGTAGCACAAAAGCACTTCCTCCCGGCTTTTGGCGGCGGGGTCGCCTTCGTACAGCGCGACGATGTCCTTCATCAACAGCGCCTTCACCGCGGGCAGACGGCTGAAAAAGGCGTTCACCATCCCGTCCGCGTCCAGCGGGTCCTCCCGGAACGCGGCGGCTTTCCGGATCTCATCCGTCAAAACAATGCGGCATTTTTCCAAAAGTCCCTTGCCGGTCAAGGCTTCTCTGCGGGTGCTCTCGGAAGAAAAATACCCCGGAAAGATCAGCGCCTGCAGATCCTTGATCACCTCGATGACCGCTTTTCGGTCGGGCACGGGCGCTTGAAGGGTCGCGTCGCGTACCACGCTTTCCGTCCCGTCAAGTTCTTGCATAATGCGATCCAGTTCCATATCATATCCCCTTTACAAAGTGGCATCATTGTACCATATTTTTCCGGGCATTGCAAGACGTAAGCGGAAAAAGAGAGGGGAAAGAACGATTGACAAGTCCCGCCCTCTTTCGGTATAATATCATCGTTATGAAAAGATAAGCAAATCAAACGTTTTGCCGTATGAAACTGCGTTGTTCCCGAAGGAGATCTTCATGGCTCACACAAAAACCCGCCACCCCCGGGGAAAGATAGGGAAAAAGGGCGTCGTCATCCTCTCGTCTGTCGCCGCTCTCACCGTGCTTGCCGTATGTCTGGCGGTATTTCTGATCTATCCGAACACCAAAATGGCGCCCGCCCGGCAGCTGCAGGCACAGGGACGGTATGAAGAAGCCATTGCCCTTTTGCGCCCCGTCCGGTATTACGGGCCCGCCGGGGAGCTTATCGACGCCTGCTTCGACGCCATCTACGGCAAAGACGCCTATCGCTTAGCCAAAGCCGCCCCGTCCCTGAAGGCGGGAAGCGTTTGCACCTTCGGATCCTTTGAGCAGGACGGCAGCCGGAAAAACGGCTCGGAGCCGATTGAATGGGTCGTTCTTTCCAAGGAGGGAGACACCCTGTTTCTGATCAGTAAATACGCCCTGGATTGGCGCGCCTTCAACGTGAATGTCACCGGCGTCACCGGCGTGAATTGGCATATTTCTTCCGTGCGGGAGTGGCTGAACGGCACGTTTCTCCGCAGCGCCTTCAGCCCCACGGCGCAGCAGGTCATGGTGCCCTGCGCCATCACCTCGGTGGAAGCGGGGGAGACCGTGGAGGATCAGGATCTTGTCTTCCTCCCGGAGCCGGCGGATCTGGAGCGCTGTCCCCCGGTGGGTGCCGCCGTCACCTGCTTCCCCACGCCGTTCGCTTCCGAAGGGCGCAGCGCCCGTTCCGACCTGGGGGACGGCAGCTGTTCCTGGTGGGTGCGCCGGTACAGCGAGAAAGGCACCTCCGTTTTCTTTGTGGCGGGGGACGGCACCATGGGGGAGAACAACTGGGATCTGGCGTATCACTACCTGGGCGTCAGACCCGCCATCCGGGTGGATCTGAGCGGGATCCGGATCGATTGAAAAAATCGGAGCAAGGTTACCTTGCTCCGATTTTTTTATACCGCCATCCCCCGCATCTTCAAGCGAAGATTGTCCGCGATCATGGCGATGAATTCCGAGTTGGTGGGCTTCCCCTTGCTGTTCTGCACGGTGTAGCCGAAGAAGGAGTCGATCACGTCCACGTCGCCCCGATCCCACGCCACCTCGATGGCGTGACGGATGGCGCGCTCCACCCGGCTGGGCGTGGTGTTGAACTCCTTTGCCACACCGGGATACAGCGTCTTGGTCACCTCCCCGATGACCCGGCTGTCCCGCACCACCATGATGATGGCGTATCGCAGGTATTGATAGCCCTTGATGTGCGCCGGGATCCCCACCTGATGGATGATCCGGGTGACCTGAGCCTCCAGATCGAAATCGTCCTCCAGCCGAAAGCGATCCATTTCCGTCACCTGCATGATCTTGTCCGCCAGCGCGTCGTAGTCGAAGGGACGGATCACCACGCTGGATACCCCGCCGGCAAAAGCGTCCTCCAAAATTTGCCGCCCGGTGACGGCGGTGACCAGAATAAACTTGGGCGCCTTCGTTTTCATGGTGCGCTTCACCTCCCGGATCAGGCTGGCAAGGTCATAGCCGGGAAACCACAGATCCAGAAGGACGACGTCCGGCGAAAGCCTGATGATCTCCCGCAGCGCCTCCTGTCCGTCCCCCGTGTCGCCAACCACGGAAAAGCCCAGGTTGGAAAGGCTCTCCCGGCAGACGAAGCGGAAATCGTTTCCCGCGTCGATGATGTACACTTTCTTGGCATTCTCTTTCATGTTCTTTTCCTCCGTTTATGTGCAGCCGCGGCTGCGCTTTTTTTGTCCCGTCCGGTCTGTCGGGTCCTTTGATAATTTACCAAATATTGGCAAAAAGCGCAAGGGGTTTTAAAAAAGTTTTTGCCAAAAAATGGAAATTTTAGCAAAGTGGACAAAAGCGGCGCCCCTTTTTTTTCGCCCTTTCAACAAAGGGGAGAGGGAGAAGTGGAACAAATTGTCGAAATCAAAAGCGGCCTGCCCCTGTGGGACAGACCGCTCTTCCCGGTTTATGCCGCTTTTGGCGCGCTTTCGCGCATGCCGTCGCTTTTGAGCATATTTTCAAGGAAAATGCCGTATCCCTCTTCGGGCGAACGCACCATGACGTGCGTCACGGCGCCGATCAGCTTCCCGTTTTGCAGGATGGGACTTCCGCTCATTCCTTGAATGATGCCGCCCGTTTTCTCCAAAAGCTCGGGATCCGTCACCCGGATCACAAAGTTTTTGGTCTGGCTGTTCGGATCGCAGATCTCTTCGATCCGCGCGTCATACGCCTTCTTTCCGCTCTCGTCGATCTGACAGAGGATGGTCACTTTCCCCGGCTTGACCTCGTCCTTCAACGCCACGGGGACGGCTTCTCCATCCGCCCGGGACTGCGCATCCTTCGCCGTTCCGTAGATCCCGGTGGGCGTGTTGGCGCGCAGCTCGCCGATCGTTTCATCCGTGAGCGTTCCTCGAACTTCTCCGGGCTGGGCGGGTGTTCCCCGCTTGGCGCCCTCGGGCTTGACCTTGCAGACGCTTCCGCCGCGCAGGGGCAGGAGCGCACCGCTTTCCGCGTCGCAGATGCCGTGCCCCAACCCCGCGAAACTCCCTGTGCGCGGGTCGATAAAGGTTACCGTGCCGATCCCGGCGGCGGCTTCCCGCACCCAGAGCCCGGCGCGCCAAACGCCGGCGGGATCTCTGACAGGCGTCAGGGTCACGTCCGTTTCCCTGCCGTTTCTTTCCAGGGTGACGGTCATCGCGCTGCCGCCGCATTTGGCGAGGAGCTTGGTGAAGGACGCCGCGCCTCGCAGCGCCACACCGTCCACCCGCAAAAGCCTGTCACCCGGCTGTATGCCCGCTTCCGTGGCAGGGGATTTCTCTGTCCCCTCCACCGGTCCCGTCCCGGAAACCAGAAGCCCGTCGATCTCCATGCGGATGCCGAACAACTCGCCTCCCGGAATGAGATCCATCCGCTCGAAGGACTCCACCCGGACTTCCTTCACCGGCAGGATGCCGAAAGCAAGGATCCGGCCCTTTTCCGCGCCGTCCTCTTCCTCAGCTTCCGTTTTCAGGGAAAAGCAAAGCTTGCTTTCCACGTCCTCTCCCGCAAAGCGGCTGATCCTGTCCGGATAGACCACCTGTCCCAAAGCGACCAGGGATAAAACCAGGAAGAAAAGAATGGAAGCGCCCTTGAGAGCGCGCTTTACGGTTTTCTTTCCCATGGCTTGTTTTCCCTTCTTTTGTCCGTTTTTTTCGGACAAGGTTACTATGCGCCTTTGCGGGATAAAATATGTCTTGGGAAAAACGGCAGTTTTTTGAATTCTGTTGCTTTTTTTCATGGCTTGATGTAAAATATCTTCATAATACCATGAGAAAGGCAGGAGGGATCCCATGGCGTTTGACGTACAGGAGACCGGGTTCGGCGGCGTAACGGAGTATCTGGCTCCCCTTTCGGAAAAAAGACTCGTTCTGCCCCGGCAGCTTGCCGTGATCGGCGGCGGCGTGCTGGCGTTCGGGGCTTTGGTGACCGCGGCGCTGTTCTTTCCCGCGCTGACGCCTCTCTTTCTGCTTCTCGCGGTGGGATTCGTTTTTCTCCTTTGGTTTTTATGGCGCTATACCCAGATCGAGTATGAGTACGTCATCGCCCAGGGGGAAATGACCTTTTCCGTCATCTACGGCAAAAAAAGCCGGCGGGACGTGTTTTCCTTTCCCGTCAAGCAAGCGGAGCGCATCGTTTCCTATCAGGCGGAAAAAGACGCTTGCGATGCCTTTCCCGCCGACGAGACCCGTTTTTACGCCTCCTCCTTTTCGGATGCGGATACCCTTTGCGCCCTTGTCACGTTGGAGGACGGCAGGAAGGTGCGCCTCTTTTTCCGGGGAACGGAGCGGGCGGTGAGCGCTCTGCGCCGCGCCAATCCCGGCGCCGTAAGGGTGAAAAAGGCGTAAAGCGTTTTTCATACACTTTTCACACAGTTTTCAAGTTTTTCCTTTACAATACAGGCGAAAAGTAAGCGGGAGATCCCGCACAGAAAGGATCGTGACAAATATGACAGACGAATTTTTTGATCCTGGCAGACAAACGCCGGAAGAGGCCGTCCCCCAAACGACGCAGCCCGAAACAACTTCCGCGCCCGATCCGGAGCCTCGGCAGCCGGAGACGGCTTATCCTCCGTACGGAGCAGGGCAGGGATCCGCCCCCTCCGGGAATTGGAACTATGCCCCCCCGTCGGCGGAACGAACCCCCGCCGGAGCGGGTGAGAAGGTGAAAAAACGCCGCACAGGCGTCATCGTGGGGGTCACCCTGGCTTGCGTGACCAACTTTGTTTTGCTGGTGGCGGTGATCCTGCTGGCTGTGTTTGTGATGAATCACTCCCTGTCCGGACAGAGCCGTCTCGTGGCTGGGGAAAGCTCCACGGCGGAGGAAAAGGTCAGCAATACCCCCATCGGAACGGATGAACCCCGCAACGGCAGCGGCGCCATCGTCAACCCGGACTATACCGGCGACACCATGACCCCCGCCCAGCTTTACGAACAAAACGTGGACAGCGTGGTTTACGTGGAAGCCACTTACTCCAACGGCAAGTCCATGGGCTCCGGCTTCGTCATCGACGATGAGAACGGCTACATTCTCACCAACCACCACGTGGTCAATAAGGCGACGAAGGTCGCCATCACCCTGGTGAACGGGGACAGCTATGAAGCCACCGTCATTGGCGGCGACGAGATCAACGATATCGCCGTTTTGAAGGTGGAAGCCAAGGGACTGAGAAAAGTCACCGTGGGCGACTCCGATTCGATCGTCATCGGCAGCTACGTGAACGTCATCGGCAACCCGCTGGGTGAGCTGACCTTCACCATCACCCGGGGCATCATCGGCGCGGTGGGACGTTCCATCAACACCGGCGAGTACAACGTGAACGTGTTTCAGACCGACGCCGCCATCAACGAAGGCAACTCCGGCGGCCCCGCCTTTGACGACCAGGGCAGGGTCATCGGCATCGCCTCCGCCAAATACGCCGACGTGGCGGTAGAGGGCATCGGCTTCTGCATCCCCATCAACGACGCGCTGCGGGTCGCCAAGGATCTGGTGGATTACGGCTACGTGAAGGGTCGTCCCAACTTCGGCATCGCCGTCTCCACGTCCTCCGGCTACGCCACCACCACGGACGCCTTCGGACGCCGCCATCTCATTGAGACCACCCCCGGCGCCGTCGTGGAGGAGATCTCCGAGAACGGGTGCGCCGCCAAAGCGGGCGTGAAGGTGGGCGACATCATCACCAAGTTGAACGATACGAAGATCACCACCGCCGCCGATCTGATCAACGCCAAGTTGACCCATAAGGCGGGCGATACCGTCACGCTGGAGATTTTCCGCGACGACGAACTCATCACCGTTACCGTGACGTTGGATGAGTATCAACCAAGCGATAAGTAAGAGTTGATCCACGCAAAAAAACGGCGGCTCGGCGAACGATCGCCGGGTCGCTTCTTTGTACCAGGAGATGCTTTCGACAAAAGATGATTGCTTTTTTTTCTTTTTTTGTTATAATAAAGGGTAGCGAGGCTGTCAGCCTGCGTTCGTGAAGGACGGAAGCCAGACTGAGTATCATGCGGAAAGGAGACGTCTATGGCGATCTTTTTGTGCCGGCGTCCGCCGGAGAACGCGTCCTATCTCACGCTCATTCCCGTAGTACGCAAAATGTTTTCCCTGCACCCGGTCCCCGTGGCTCTGCGCGCCCTTATCCCTGCCGGCAGCAACATCCCGCCCCTGCGACCGGAGGGGACCTGCTACAACGACGTGGACAACACGCTCTTTCTCCGTTTGCCGAAAAAAATGACCCGGGAGGAACTGCTTCCCGTTTATGAAAGCGCTCTGCGGATCGCCAAAGACCGGCAGGAAAAGGGCGTTTTGATGCCCCTCATCCCCGTGGACGGATCCCCGTTTCCCGCGCTGGAAGCGGCGCGCCTTGCCACGGAAACGAACGACGGCGAGCAAAACGTGTACCTTCTGTGGTTCGGCGACGCTCCCGAAGTGCCCTCGGATCTGGCGGAAAAGATGAGCGCCATGCCTGCCGCCCTGCTGCGGCTGGAGAAGGAGCCTGTCCGCCGCCGCGGCGCCGTCCCCGCGCCGTCCGCGCACTTTGCCCCGCCTCCGCCCACTGCTTCCCTCCAAGAGCATGCCCCGGCAAGCCAAAGTAAGGCGGTCTCTTCCGGGCTGGAAGAGCGGCTCGCCGACCTGGACGCGGGCTTTTCCGACACCCTGCTGCGCCTCATCGATGAGCGGGGCATGACGGACGCGCAGTGTTATAAAGCGGCGAACGTGGACAGAAAGCTCTTCTCCAAGATCCGGTCCGACGCCGCCTACCATCCCTCCAAGCCCACGGCGGTCGCCTTTGCGGTGGCGCTCAGGCTCTCCCTTCCGGAGACGGAAGCCTTCCTGAAGAAAGCGGGCTACGCCCTGTCCGACGCGGATCGCTTCGACGTGATCGTCGCCTATTTTCTCGAGAAAGGCGAGCACGATCTCTTCGCCATCAACGAAGCGCTTTTTGCCTTCGATCAGCCCCTTCTGGGCTCCCTGTAAAGTACGAAAAACGGCGTTTCCCGGGAAACGCCGTTTTTTCACGTTTTACGGCGGAGGTTGTGCAAAGGCGGCCTTTTTCCGAAAAAAACACAAAAGGGTTTGAAAATCAACACGGTTTCGTGTATAATGAAGAATGGATTGTTGTTCAGACAAGGAGGAAAAGATGTTTTTCGATCCCGATAACGTAACGGTCGTTGAATTTCCCGGATTCGGCTGGGGACCCTGGCGATTGAACCGGTTTTTGGTGAAGGAGCTGTTCGGGCGTTTCTCCATCGCCTGGTACGGCGTCATCATCTGCGTGGGCATTATCCTGGCGGCGTTTGTCATCCTGCATAACGCCAAAAAGCGGGAAGGGTTCAACAGCGAATCCTTTTCGGACTATTTTCTCGCCGCCCTGCCCCTGTCCATCGTGGGCGCCCGGTTGATGTACGTTTTGACCAGTCTGGATCAGTACCGGAACTTTGTGGACGTGTTCAAGATCTGGGAAGGCGGGCTTGCCGTCTACGGCGGCGTCATTTTCGGCACGCTGGCGGTGTGGATCGTCAGCCGCGTGAAAAAGGACTCCTTTTGGAAGGCGCTGGACGCCATCGTCCCCGGGCTGATCCTGGCGCAGGCGATCGGCCGCTGGGGCAACTTCGTCAACGGCGAAGCCCACGGCACCGTCACCTCGCTCCCCTGGGGCATGACCGTCAACGGAGAAGGGCCCTTCCATCCCACCTTCTTTTATGAAATGCTGGTGACCCTGTCCGGCTTTTTCCTGCTGCAGTTCCTTCTGTACCGCCGCAAAGCGTTCGACGGGGAGATCCTCTGCGGCTATATGGTGTGGTACGGCGTGGGGCGCACCCTGGTGGAGGGACTCCGCACCGACTCCCTGTACGTGGGACCCTTCCGCATCAGCCAGGTCATCGGCGTGACCAGCGCCCTGGCGGGCGTCATCCTGTTTTTCCTGCTCCGCGCCGGAAGCAAGCGGGCGCGCCCCGCTCCGGAAGCGCAGGGGACGACGGAAGAAGAAACGCCGGAAGAAAAAGAAGCCGATCAAAGGGAGGAAGAGTGATATGGCAATACGGATCGATGGGAAAGCCACCGCCGCCGCCGTGCGGGCGACCCTGGCGCGGGAAACGGAAGAATTGAAGCAAAAAACCGGCGTCACCCCCGGGCTCGCCGTGATCTTGGTGGGAGAGGATCCCGCCTCCCAGGTGTACGTGCGGAATAAAAAAAGAGGCTGTGAGGAAGTGGGCTTTCTGTCCCGGGAGTACCGCCTGCCCGGGGATTGCACCCGGGAGGAACTGCTTTCCCTCATCGGGGAATTGAACGCCGACGACGCCATTCATGGCATCCTGGTGCAGCTCCCGCTGCCCGGGCATCTGGATGATAAAGAAGTGATCGAAGCCATCGCCCCCCAAAAGGACGTGGACGCCTTTTCCTACGGCAACGTGGGGCGCATCGTCACCGGGGATTACGATTTCGTCCCCTGCACCCCCGCCGGCATTATGGAATTGCTGCGGGCGTACGACGTGGCGATCGACGGGAAAAGAGCCGTGGTCATCGGCAGGAGCAACATCGTGGGCAAGCCCATGGCGCTCCTGCTGCTCCATCAGAACGCCACCGTCACCGTGTGTCATTCCCATACCGCGGATCTGCCGGCTGTCTGCCGGGAAGCGGATATCCTGGTGGTCGCCGTGGGCAAGGCGGGCTTTGTCACCGCCGATATGGTGAAAGAAGGCGCCGTGGTCATCGACGTGGGTATGAACCGGACGGAAGCGGGGCTGGTGGGCGACGTGGATTTTGAAGCGGTGGAAAAGAAAGCCTCCAAGATCACGCCCGTTCCCGGCGGCGTGGGGCCCATGACCATTACCATGCTCCTGCGAAATACTTTGACGGCGGCAAAACGCGCTGCGGAACGGAAATAGCATGAAAAGAATACTCTTTGCGCTGGCGGCGCTTGCCATGCTCCTTCCCCTGGCGTCCTGCGCCAAACAGGAGATCCCGGCGCCCGTTTCGGCGGAGACGGGAACAAGTGTGACCGATCCCGCGGTCGCCGCCTATCTGGAAAAGCTTCACAGCGGCGCCTACCAGGATTTGGAACTGTTCGCCTATGAGGATCTGTCCCAATATTTTAAGCTGGGCGACTACAAAGGGCTCCACTATCCGGACGACGAGTATCTCGATACCGCCGTGACGGATGAGGAAGTGTACGACAATTTGGTGGTCGCCGTGCTTTCCTCCGTGGTGCCGGACAGCGACTATACCCACCTGACGCAGGGCGTGGTGGAAAAATACGACGCCGTGCATCTCAGTTACGAGGGCGTGGTGGACGGCAAGGTGCTGGAAAGCGCCACCACCGGCGCCCAGGGCGCCGATCTCATCATCGGCAGCGGCAACTACATTCCCGGCTTTGAAGCGGGTCTCCTCGGCAAAGCCATCGGCTCCACCGTAACGCTTTCCCTGCGCTTTTCCCCCTATTACGCGGACGAGACGGTGTCCGGCAAACCCGTGCGCTTCACCGTGCACATCCAGTCCGTTCAGCGCCCGAAGATCCCGGAAGTGACCGCGGACTTGATCAATCAGATCTACGGGACGGATTTTTCGGATCTGGACAGTGTGCAGGCGGCGCTGAAAGAGGAGTTGGTGCGGGAACGCGCCGACCGGGCGCAAAGCTCCCTGGCGGCGTACCTCCAGGACAGGATCCTGGAAAACAGTACCGTCCTGGCATACCCCGAAAAGGAAATGCAGCATTACCGGGATCATTTTCAGGCGTATTTTCAGCAGTATGCCGACAGTCAGGAGAAAACGCTGGAGGATTATCTGACCGGGCAGGGCTACGACCTGGCGGAATTTGAAGAAATGAAAGAAGAATACGCCAGAACGTCCTGCGAAGCGGATCTGCTCATTTTCTCCATCGCCCGGGCGGAAAACGTCAAAGCGGGCGACGATCAGGTGGAAGCGCTGATCCTGGGGCTGAAAGAAAACAATCAGAACTTTCCCGCCGTGGAGGATCTGATCGAGTATTACAATTCCGTGTACGGGCCCTATTATTTTGAAAACCGCATCCTCAGCGCCGCCGTGATGGAGCTGGTGGAAAAGAACGCCGTCAAGGATCCGGCGGCGTCTTGACCGGTAAGGGAGACGTGTTTATGAAAAAAACGATCGCTTTGTTTCTGGCGCTCGTCCTGCTTTTGCCCTTAGCCGCCTGCGGCGGCGGTACGACAGGGAGCGGGAGATCCTTCTCCGCCATCCGGCAGGAGGCGCAAAAGACCTGGTATCCCTACGACCTGTCCCAATACGTGGAACTGCCGGAGTGGCGGGGCGTGGTCGCTTCCTTTGACGACCCGACCGTCTGCACCGAGGAGGAGATCGACGAAGCCATCTTTCAGGTCATGCTCACCTACGCCTCCTTTGCCCCCAAGGACGGCGCCGCCGAGCTTTACGACCTGGTGCGCTGTGAATTCTATATGTATTTCGGCGAGGAGCTGCTGGACGATCAGACCCAAAACGATCACGAAATCATCCTGGGGCAGTCGTCTCTGGACGAATTGGATCAGGCGATCTCTCAGCAGATGATCGGCTGCGTCCCGGGGGATCTGTGCGTGGCGCCCTATACTTTTCCGGACTCCGCGTACCGCTACGGAGACCTGGCGGGTAAGACCGTGCGGCTGGTGGCGGAAGTGACCGGCGTGTTCAGCCCCACCGTGCCGGAATGTGACGAAGCCTTCATCCGGGAGCTGCCCGAGGGCGGCTTTGAGACCATGGAAGCCTTTCGGGAAGATATCAAAAAAGACATTCTGGAAAAGAAAAAGGATCTGCAGATCCGCGCCGTCTGGAAAACGTTTTACGCCGGCGCCTCCGTGCTGGCTTATCCCGAAGCGGAAATAAAGCAGCACGAAGAGGAATACCTCAGTTACTACCGGGAATTCGCGGATGAAAACGAGTTGGATCTGGACGCCTACCTGCGGGAGTATTTCAACTCCTCGCTGGAGAAGTTTGAGCAGGAAGCCCGCGCCTACGCCGAGACCGTGGTGGCGAACGATATGATCTTCACCCAGCTTTCCCGGATCATGGGCACCACCCTTACCAAAGAGGAATACGAAGCGGGCGTTTTGGCGTACTTTGAAGTGGAGAAGGGACAGTTTGATACGCCGGAGGAATACGTCGCCCATTACGGCGAAGTCATCCTCTACGTAAATCTGGTTTGGGATAAGACCCTCCGCGCCATGGCGGAGGAGGCGATCCCCGCCGACGGGGCGCCCGATCCCGCTGCAAACTGAACAACATAAAAGGAAGAAGATCCGAATGGATCTTCTTCCTTTTATGTGCCCGCGACCGGCTCTTACAGTTTTTCTTTGCAGAGATTCAGGAAATTTTCCACCGCCCGGGACTGGTAGCGGTTTTTCATGGTGATCACCGCCCGTTTGGTGACAAGTCCGCCCGCCAGCTCTTTCACCGCAAGGCTGGTCTCCCCGTCCGTGAGAAAGCTGGTGGGGACGATGGCGACGCCCAACCCGTCCTCCGCCCAGCGCAGGCACAGGGACAACTGCTTGTTGATGCAGCGGAACGTGGGGGTCACCCCCGCTTCGTCGCAAAAAGCGCGGAACATATCCTCATACCGGCGAATGATCAAAAGCGGCAAATTCACCAGATCCTCCGGCTTTACGCCCTCCGGATCCTCCGGCAGGGAAAAGCGGTCGGGGCGGTACGCGCAGACCAGATGTTCATCCTTCAGATAATGCACGTCCATATCCGCCGTCAGGGCGCAGGGCGTCCGCACGATGCCCACGTCCGCAACGCCGTCTTCCAGCAGGGACAGGATCACGTCGGATTCCTTTTCCTGGATCTCAAATTGCACCCCCGGCCACCGTGCCACGATGGTGGGGATCACGTCCCGCAGCAGCGCCATTTCCGCGGACTGGATCACGGCGAGCTTCAACGTGCCAACCGTTCCGTCCTCAATATCGTGAACCTCCTTGACAAGAGAGTTCTCCATCAATATAATGCTTTTGGCGCGGTCGTAAAACAGGCGTCCGGCGTCCGTCAGCTTCTGCCGGCGGGAGTTCCGCTCGATGAGCAGCGTGCCCATCTCCTTTTCCAGCACCTTCAGCTGGTTGGAAAGCGCGGGCTGAGCAATGAACAGTTTTTTGGAAGCGGCGGTCAAAGAGCCGCTGTCCACGATCTCTACGAAATTGCGCAGTAACTTGATATCCATCGTGACACCGCCTATCGTCGGAATTTATGGGAAACGCGCTATCTTTCAAGATCTGTTATAGATCTGCTTTGATTATAGCCAATGATTTGCCAAATTGCAAGAGTTTTTGTCAAAAAAGAGGTCAGTATGAAAATCTTGAAAATTGTCAGAAGTTACGGGATCATCATCGCCATGGCGCTTCTTATGGCGGTGAACTATCACGTTCTCATTTTGCAGAACAGCTTTGCCCCCGCCGGGTTGAACGGCATCGCCGCGATGATCCAGTACGCCCTGCATTTCAGCGTGGGTTATATGTCCCTTCTGATCAACGTGCCGCTTTGTCTGATCGCGTTTTTTGTGGTGGATCGGGACTTTGCCTTAAAGACCCTCGCCTTCACCCTGGCGTTCTCCGGCTTTTTGCTTCTGTTCCAGTACAGCGGCATCCTGGAGCCCTTCGTTTACGCCACCGGTAATTCCAAGGTCCTGGCGCCCCTGGCGGCGGGCGTGGTGAACGGCTTCATTTACGGCTGGGTGCTGCGGGAAAACGGCTCCACCGGCGGCACCGACGTGGTGGCGGCGATGGTGCGGGAAAAGAAGCCGGAATTTGATATCGTCTGGATCATTTTTGCCATGAACTGCGCCGTGGCGGGCGCCAGCTATTTTGTGTACGGCAACAATCTGGAGCCGGTGCTTCTCTGCATCCTGTATTCCTTCCTCACCAGCCGGGTGAGCGAGAGCATGATGCGGGGCAGGAAAAGACAGGTGCGGGTGGACATCGTCACCCGGGACTACGAAGCCCTCTGCCGGGAGATCATCGAAAAGCTGGGTCATTCCGCCACCGTTCTCCCCGCCCGGGGGGGATACAGCGGGGAGGATACGGATCTGGTCATCTGCGTCATCAACCCCCATCAGCTGGCGAAGCTCAAGGGGATCATCAGCCATTATCCCGCGTCCTTCTGCACCGTGACCACCGTGGGCGAGACCGTAGGCAATTTCAAGCGCATTTCGTAAAAAACTGTTGAAAATGCCCGACGGGTGTGATATACTCAAGCCAGTCCCGAAGAAATAAAGAAAGGATGCAACCATGAAAAAGTTCATCAAAGAATTCAAAGAATTCGCCATGCGCGGCAACGTGATGGATCTGGCAGTGGGCGTCATCATCGGCGGTGCCTTCGGCGCCATCGTCACGTCCTTCATCAACGACATCATCATGCCCCTCATCGGCCTGCTCACCGGCGGCGCCAATTTCCAGGATCAGTTCGTCATCCTCAAGCTTCCGGAAGGCGTTGCAAGAGAAGCGGTCACCTCTCTGGAAGAGGCGAAGACCCTGGGCGTTGCCACCCTGAATTACGGCGCTTTCATCACCGCCGTCATCAATTTCCTGATCATGGCGCTGGTCATCTTTATGATGGTCAAGTTCATCAACAAGCTCTCCGCCGTGGGAAAGAAGAAGGAAGAGGAAAAGGAAGAAGAGCCCACCACCAAGACCTGCCCCTTCTGCAAGAGCGAGATCGCGCTCGACGCTACCCGCTGCCCCCACTGCACCTCCGAGCTTCCGGAAGAAAAAGCCGAATAACCGATCAAACAAAAAAAGAGTCTGTCACCGACAGACTCTTTTTTTGTCCCCTCAGCCGTTGTCCCGGAAGACCGCTTCCTCCTCCGGCTCGATCTCCTTTTCCTCATAGAAGGGATCGATCATATGCTGCTTCACCAGCGGCCAGGCGCCGTAGAGCTGCACGAACCACATCAGCGCCACCGTCACCAGGAAGAAGAGCGCCGCGCCCAGAGGCGGCAGAAACAGGAAGAGCAAAAGATCCAGCGCCCCCACCCCCAGGGACAAAAGGGTAAAGAGCAGATTTCTGCCGATCCCGGCAATGGCGAGGATGTACGCGTTTTTCATCGCCTTGCGGATGGTCACGTCGAAGGTGACGATCTGCAAATACAAATACGGGCGCATGCAGAAATACAAAAACGCCAGGAACACCGTGAGGTACAGCATCAACAGGAGAACAAAGCTTCCTCCTCCCGTCAGATACGTCACGATGTCAAAGCCGATCACGAAGAGGAACAGCGCGTCGATCAGTCCTAAGGCGATTCCCTGCTTCCAGTTCTTTTTCATGGTGCCGAAATAGTCCGGCGCCAGATCCACCGGCTCCCGGCGGATGAAGTTCCGCAGAACAAAGGTCATGGCGGCGTTGGTGACGCCGAAGGTAAGAAGCGTGAGCAGCCCCACCCCCAAAAGAACGTACGTGACGGCGGAGGGATAGTAGTTTTCCACCTGGGTGCCCACCGTGCCGTACAGAGCGGTAAGCGCCGGGGACGGAGCGATCTTCATGATCCCCGCCAGGGGCTGAAACAAAACGTTTGCCGGATGGGGATACGCCACGCCGCCCACCGTGGCGGTATACGCCCACAGAGCGAACAGCGGAAGATTGGTGGCAAAGAAGATCAGGTTGACCACCACGATGTTCCAGAATTTATCCCCCAGGGTGACAAAAAAGCGCTTGAAGGTGAACTTCTTGATCACGTCGCTTTTTTTCACGCCCTTGCCGGGCTTTGTGTATCGGTTGAACAGTCCCATATGTACTTCCTTTCATGCAAAGTCAGAATGCGTACGCCCGCGCCAGAGCGAAGAGAGCCGTCAAAAGGGTCTGCCCCGCCAGGGCGGCGAAGAAAAACAAAAGGTAGCTGAACAGGGAGCGGAGATTGACCGTCCCGCAAAAAAATTCCGTGTAAAACAGAGAGCCGCTGAATAAATGCTCCTCGCCCGCCGCGCCTCTTTCCGCGTGGGAGGAAAAGATCTTCCGGGAAACGCACACGCAAAAGGACGCGTAGGCAAAAAACCACAGGGCGGAAAACGTCAGATACAGGGCGGTCAAAAGAAGGGTGAAAAGACCCCTCCCGCCCGCCGGGGGCAAGAGACCCGACAGAATATACCCGGCGGCAAAGCCCTGCGTCAGCGCCGTCAGGATCAGGGCGGCGGGGGCGTAAATGGTGACCCCCGTCAAAAGGACGATCAGGTATAAAACGCACGCCCGGGTGAACAGGGGAAGAAACGCCTGCCGGAAGGGGGCGCGCCCGGGCAGGGCGTGCGACGCCGCGGGAAACAGAAACGCGGTCAATACGGCGCAGATCAGGGCAATGCCCGCCGCAATGGCAAACCACCTGCGAAAGGCGGCGAATTTCTTGTGCGCCAAAGCGCTGTTCCGAAGTTTTATACGAAGCATTCTTTCGTTCCTCCTACCCTACAAGGTATGAGGAACGGGTGCCGTTTTATGCTTCCCCCAGCCGATCCAAAAGTTCTTGTTCCGTCAACAGGGGGATCCCCAGCTGCTGCGCTTTTGTCAGCTTGCTCCCGGCGGCTTCCCCCGCCACCACGAAGCTGGTCTTTTTGGAGACCGAGGAGGACACTTTTCCCCCCGCGTCTTCGATGAGGCGGCTGGCTTCCTCCCGGGTGAGAGTGGGCAGGGTGCCGGTGAGAACGAAGGTCAGTCCGGCGAGCGCCGTGCCCGCCGCCTTGCCCAGGTAGTCCATGTTCAGCCCCGCCTCTTTCAGCCGGGCGACCAGGGCGCGGTTGGATTCCTTTTCGAAAAAGCCGATGACGCTGTCCGCGCACACCTTGCCCACGTCCGGCACGGCGCACAGCTCTTCCTCCGTCGCGGCGGCAAAGCGATCCATGGTGCCGAAGGTACGCGCCAGCGCCACGGCGGTCTTTTCCCCGATGTTGCGGATGCCCAGGGCATAGATCAGGCGGGACAGACACAGGGATTTCGACTCTTCCAGCTCCCGGGTGATGTTGTCCACGCTCTTTTGCCCCATCCCGGGCAGGGAAGCGGCTTTTTCCCGATCCAGCGTATACAGATCCGCCGCGTCTTTCACAAGACCGGCGCCCAGCAGCGCCTCAATGACGGCGGGGCCCAGCCCGTCGACGTTCATCGCCCCCCGGGAGGCAAAATGCACCAGATTTCTGGCAAGCTGCGCCGGGCAGGCGGCGTTGGTACAGCGGATGGCGGCGGCGTCCTCATCCCGGCTCACCGTCTCCCCGCAGGCGGGACAGACAGAGGGAAAAGTGAAGGGGAGCGCGCCGGGCAGCCGGTCTTCCGTTTTTACGCCCAGTACCTCCGGAATGATCTCTCCGGCTTTTCGCACCAGAACGGTGTCCCCCACCCGAATGTCCTTGTCCCGGATGAAGTCCGCGTTGTGCAGGGTGGCGCGGGATACGGTGGTGCCCGCCAGATGCACGGGCGCCAATTCCGCCGCGGGGGTCAGAACGCCCGTCCGTCCCACCTGGATGGTGATGCCCAAAAGCTTGGTGGGCTTCACCTCCGGGGGATACTTATACGCAATGGCCCACTTGGGGGCGTGGGGCAGTTCCCCGATGTCCCGGCGCTGGGCAAAATCGTTGGTCTTCACCACCGCCCCGTCGATGTCGAAGGAAAGCTCCCCCCGCTCTTCACCCCGCCGCAGGATCTCCTCATAGATCTCTTCGTTGCTCCGGAGCAGACGGTAGGGGGAGACCTTGAAACCAAGCTCCTTCAGCCAGTCCAGGCTCTCGTCGTGGCGGGTCAGTTCCTTCCCGGTGACGCTTTGAACGTTGAAAATGAAAATATCCAGTCCCCGTGCGGCGCAGATCTTGGGATCCAGCTGCCGCAAAGATCCCGCCGCCGCGTTCCGGGGGTTGGCAAACAAAGGCTCCCCGGTGATCTCCCGTTGCTCGTTCAGGGCATGAAAGCGCGCTTTCGGCATAAACACCTCACCCCGCACTTCCAAACGGGGCACGCTTTGGCGCAGGACCAGGGGAATGGAGCCGACGGTCTTCAGATTTTCCGTCACGTCCTCCCCCACGGCGCCGTCTCCCCGGGTGGAGCCCCGGACGAAGCGCCCGTTTTCATATTCCAGGGACACGGACAAACCGTCGATCTTGTATTCCACCGCGAAGCGGGGATCTTCCACTTGCGCCCGGATCCCGTCCAGAAAGTCGAACAGTTCCTCCCGGCTGAACACGTTGGCAAGGCTCTTCATGGGGACGGCGTGATCCACTTTTTCAAACTTGTCCGCCACCTTGCCGCCCACCCGGTGGGAAGGGGAGAGGGGATCGTCCCACTCGGGATGCTCCTTCTCAAGAGCCTGCAAACGCCGCATGAGCGCGTCGTACCGGGCGTCCTCCACCGTGGGCGCGTCCAATACGTAGTATTCGTACGACCATTTTTCCAGCGTCCTGCGGATCTCCAGGATCTCTTCAGGCATTTCGGCTTTGTTCACGCGGCAAAACCCTCCCCCGTTTACTCTGCCTTTATTATACCCCCCGCGCTCGCCAAAGTCAACGGAGAAGCGCCTTTTTCCTTGACAAGAAAGAGGGGAAAGAGTAGAATATATTAGATTGGATTTTTATGGAGAAAAGAGGCTGAAGATCCGTGAAACGACGCAACGTTCTGTCGTATTTATATGAGACCGCTCCGCAAAAGCCGGACAAGATCGCCTTTGCGGACGAAACGGTCGCTCTGACCTTTCGTCAGGTGTATGATCTTACCTCCGCCGTGGGCAGTTTTCTGCTTTCCCGGGGCGTCACCCGGCAGCCGGTGGTGGTTTTTATGCGGAAAAGCCCCCGGGAGATCGCCGCTTTCTTCGGCGTCATCGCCGCCGGCTGCTACTACGTGCCGCTGGATGAGGAAATGCCCGCCGGCAGGATCCAGCTGATATTGGACAACGTGAAGGCGCCCGTGGTGATCTGTGATGAGGACACCCTGCCTAAAACGAAAGACTTTGATCTCCGCGGTGGGAAAGCCGTTTTGTTTGACGAGGCGGCAAGCGCGCCGGCGGATCGTGCAGCGCTTGACGCGGCGTACGAAAAAGCGTTGGATATCGACCCCATCTACATCGTTTTCACTTCGGGCTCCACGGGACTGCCCAAGGGCGTGGCGGCTTGCCACCGCTCCGTGATCGACTACGTGGAGGAGCTTTCCGACATCCTTTCCTTCGGGGAGGATACCGTGTTCGGCAACCAGTCTCCGCTGTATTTCGACGCGTGCCTGAAGGAGCTGTATCCCACCTTGAAGTTCGGCGCCACCACGTACCTTGTGCCCAAAAAGCTGTTTTCCATGCCGGTCAAGCTGGTGGAGTTTCTCAATGAAAAGCGGGTCAATACCATCTGCTGGGTGGTGTCCGCCCTGACCATGATCAGCGCCTTCGACACCTTCAGCGTGGTGAAGCCCGAGACCTTGAAAACCGTCGCCTTCGGCAGCGAAGTGTTCCCTCCCAAACAGTTTGCCATTTGGAGAAAGGCGCTGCCAGAAGCCTCCTTTACCAATCTCTACGGGCCCACGGAGGGCACGGGTATGTGCTGCTATTTCCGGGTGGATCGGGACTTGGAGGACGGGGAGCCCATCCCCATCGGCAGACCCTTCCCCAACCGGGAGATCCTGCTTCTCTCCGAGGACGGCAAAGCCGTTCCCGACGGGGAGACCGGGGAGATCTATCTGCGGGGCAACGCCGTAACGCTGGGGTATTATAACGACCCGGCTCGCACCGCGTCCGCCTTCGTGCAGAATCCCCTGCAAAAGGCGTATCCCGAAACGGTGTACCGCACCGGGGATCTGGCGTATCGCAACAAGCGCGGGGAATTGGTGTACGTCTCCCGCCGGGATTATCAGATCAAGCACATGGGGCACCGGATCGAATTGGGGGAGATCGAAGTGAACGTGAATATGCTCCCCGGCGTCAAGCTCTCCGCCGCCTTGTACAACAGCGAGCGGAAAAAGATCGTCCTCTTTTATCTGGGGGACGTGGATGAAAAAGAGCTGGGCGCGGTTTTGAAGACAAAGCTGCCCCGGTATATGCTCCCCGGCAAGATCTGCCGTCTGGAAGAAATGCCTTTCACCCCCAACGGAAAGATCGACCGGGTCACCTTGAAAAAACGCGCGGAAGCGTAAAGGAAGGAAAAAACGATGGAAGAACTGCTTGAGATCTTGAACGAACTCCACGATGACGTGGATTACGAGACCGAGGAACACCTCATTGACAACGGCATTCTGGATTCTCTGGATATCGTCACCCTCATCGCGCAGATCAGCGACCGCTTTGACGTGACCATCACCGCCAAGGACATCGCGCCGGAGAATTTCAATTCCGCCGCCGCCATGGCTGCCCTCATCCGCCGTCTGGAAGAAGAGGGCTGACAGGTCTTTATGCTGTTCACCTCCTACGAGTTCATCGGGTTTATCGCCGTCCTTCTGACGGTGTATTACCTGGTGCCCCGCCGGGCACGGCCGCCCCTGCTTTTGGCGGCAAGCTGCGCCTTTTACGCCTTTTCCGGGTGGGAGAATCTTCTCTTCATCGCCTGTACCGTCCTCTCCGTTTGGGGCGGCGGCTTGCTTTTGGAGAAAAATCTCGCCCGGCAGAAGGCGCGCCTTTGCGCGGGGGAGCTTTCCGCCGCCGATAAAAAGGCGATCCGGGACGGGGAAAAGAAAAAGCGCAAGGGCATCCTTGCCGCCGTTCTGCTCCTCAACCTGGGCATTCTGGCGGCGGTGAAATACCTGGGCTTTCTGACGGAAGGCTTGAACGGCGTTTTGGGGCTGTTCGGCGCCGCGCCTCTCTCCGCGGCGTCTCTCATCGTCCCCATGGGCATATCCTTCTACACGTTCCAGTCCATCGGCTATCTGGTGGACGTGTTTCGCGGGGCGGTGCCCGCCCAGAGGAGCCTGTGGAAATTCGCCCTGTTCGTGTCCTTTTTTCCTCAGTTGGTACAGGGGCCCATCAGCCGCTATGGGGATCTGTCCCGGACGCTTTTTGAGCCGCTTCCCCTGAGCTATGCCGTCCTGCGCCGGGGACTTGTGCGGGTTTTGTGGGGCTATTTCAAGAAACTTGTGATCGCGGATCGCCTTTCCGTGGCGGTGCTCGCCATGACGGGCGGGCAGGATCGCGGCGGCTTTGCCCTGGCGCTTCTGTTCCTCTATACCATCCAGCTTTACGCGGACTTCACCGGCGGCATCGACGTCACCATCGGTCTGGCGGAGGCGATGGGCGTCACCGTGGCGGAAAACTTCCGCCGCCCGTATCTGGCGGTTTCCTTGAAGGATTACTGGCGCCGGTGGCACATTTCCATGTGTACCTGGTTTAGGGATTACCTCTTTTATCCCGTGTCCACCTCCCGCCTGATGCGTTCCCTCACCAAGGGAACGAAAAAGGTTTTCGGGGATAAAGCGGGACGGAAAGTTCCGCTGTATCTGTCCTCGTTCATCGTGTGGGGCGCCACTGGCCTGTGGCACGGCGCCAACTGGAACTTTTTGGTTTGGGGACTTTCCAATTGGGCGATCCTGATGGTCTCCCAGGAGCTGGAGGGGGCGTGGGGAGCCTTCCGTAAGCGCTTCCCCAAAACAGGCGGAAAAGCCTGGCGCGCCGTCGCCGTGGGCAGGACTTTTCTGCTGGTGGCTGCGATGAATCTCTTCGATTGCTATCCCACCCTGGGCGGCACCTTCGGCGCCTTCTTTTCCATTTTCGATCCCCGTGCTTGGGCGGGCTTTTCCTTTTCCTCGCTTCTCTCTCTCGGGCTGACCGGCGCGGACTTCGCGCTGACCGGCGTCGCCGTCGTCCTGATGTTCGCCGTGTCCTGCGCGGGGGCGTGGGGAGACGTGCGCGACCGTCTGGAAAAAATGCCCTTTGCCCTGCGCGTCGTTTTGCTGCTGCTTCTGTTCTTTGCCGTTTTGATCTTCGGCGCCTACGGCAGGGGATATGACGCGGGGCAGTTCATCTACAACCGGTTTTGAGGAGGGGTGGAATGAAACGAGTGAAAACCATCCTGCGGGTTTTGTGCGCCCTGCTTCTTTTCATCGGCACCTTTCTCCTCCTTCAGAGCCTTTTGACCCCCAAGTACGTGGACGACGTGGTGGAGGGCGCTTTTGTCGCGGAGTATTACCGGGAAAAGAAGGATCACGACGTGATCTTCATCGGGGACTGCGAGGTGTACGAGAACTTTTCCCCCGCCGTCCTCTGGGAGGAATACGGCGTCAACAGTTACATCCGCGGCTCCGCGGAGCAGTACATCTTCCAGTCCTACTACCTGCTGGAAGACACCTTTTACTATGAAAAACCGTCCGTGGTGGTGTTCAACGTCCAGTCCCTCCAGTTTGGGGAGGCGCAGAGCGAAGCCTACAACCGTATGACGCTGGAGGGGATGCGCTGGTCTCCCGCCAAGGTGGCGGCGATCCGGGCTTCCATGACGGAAGACGAGCATTTTATCGAGTACGTTTTTCCCCTGCTGCGGTATCACGACCGCTGGTCGGATCTGAAGCAGACGGATTTTCAGTACCTCTTTCACAAAAAAACCGTGTCCCACAACGGCTACTATATGCGCCTTGACGCCAAGGCGGTTCCGGAAAACCTGCCCCCCGTCAAGCCCCTGGGGGACTATTCCTTCAGCGACCGGGCGTGGTCGTATCTGGATCGGATCGTGGAGGCGTGTAAACGGGAGGGCGTGCAGCTCCTTCTCATCAAAGCGCCCAGCGTCTTTCCCCATTGGTATGACGAGTGGGACGAGCAGGTAAAAGCGTACGCCGAAAAACAAGGCGTTCGGTATATCAATTTTCTGGAGCATACCGAGGAGATCGGGCTGGACTTTGCCACCGATACCTACGACGCCGGTCAGCACATGAACCTGTCCGGCGCGGAGAAATGCGCCCGCTGGATCGGGCGGATCCTGGCGGAGGACTACGGCGTCCCCGACCGCCGGGGCGAGGAGGCTCTTTCCGCGGCGTGGGCGGGGAAACTCGCTTCTTACCGAGCGGAGATCGAAGAACAAAAGGAACGATACGGTTTATCTTAAAGTTGGAGTAGAGTATGTGCGGCATTTGCGGAATGTTTGAAAAAGAAGACCGTGCCCCCGACGGCGCGGTTTTGGATCGGATGCTGGAAAAGATCGCCCACCGCGGGCCGGACGGCGTCAAAAAGACGGTCGCCGGCAGCGTGGGATTGGGCTTTTCCCGGCTGAGCTTTATTGACCTTGCCGGCGGTATGCAGCCGCTGGAAAACGAGGACGGCACCCTGCACCTGGCGGTAAACGGCGAAGTGTTCAATTATCAGGAGCTGCGCCGGGCACTTCTGGCGCGGGGACACCGGTTCCGCAGCGAGACGGACGTGGAGGTCATCCTTCATCTCTATGAAGAATACGGCACGGATTTTCTGTCACTCCTCAACGGACAGTTTGCCATCGCTCTCTATGATGAAAAAAAGCGGCAGCTTCTCCTTGCCCGGGACGCCATGGGCATCTGCCCGCTCTTTTATACCGTCCTGGACGGCACCCTCGTTTTCGCCTCCGAGATCAAAGCCATCCTGGAATATCCCGGCGTCCCCCGGCAGTTGAATCTCGCCGCCGTGGATCAGCTGATGAATTTCCCCGGCGTGGTTTCCCCCGTCACCTTCTTCAAGGGCGTCCACGCCCTGGCGCCGGGACAGATGCTCCTGCAGCGCTCCGGGAAAGAGGCGCGTGTGGAGACCTGGTGGGATCTGTCCTTCCCGGAAGAGGAAGAGGATAAGGGAGAGGCGTATTATACCGAACGCCTGCGCGTCCTTTTGAAGGAAGCCATCGACCGCCGCCTGGTGGCGGATGTGCCCATCGGCTTTTACGTCTCCGGCGGGCTGGACAGCTCCGTGGTGGCGTGTATGATCGGCAAATATCTCCTGAACAGCGCCTATTCCTTCTCCGCGGAGATCGGGGAAGGGGAGCTGGACGAAAGCGCGTTCCAGGCAATGGTGCGGGAGACCGTCCACTCTCACCACTACGCCGTGAAGGTGGCGGAAGAGGAGATCTGGGAGAATCTCACCCGGGTCATTTACCACGCGGAAAGCGCCGTGAAGGAAAGCTACGACGTGGCGGCGTTCCTGCTCAGCGGCCTGGTGCAGGCTTCTCCCGCCAAAGCGGTGCTCACCGGGCAGGGATCCGACGAACAGCTCTGCGGCTACGTGGGCTATATGCTGGATCGCTTCCGCCTGATGCAGAAGGGGCAAATGACCCCGGAGGAGCAGGCGTTGAATGAAAAACTGTGGGGCGACCCCTACTTCCGGTACGAAAGAAACCATCCCGAGATCCGCAAGGTACACCGCCGGCTTTACAGCAAGGAGCTGGCGGGGGAGTTGGACTCTTTTTCCGCACTGAACCAAAGCCCCGTCAACGTGGAGCGGCTGAAAGGGCTTTCCTCTCAGAAACGCCGTTCGTACATCGACTGCAAACTGCGCCTGGGGGATCACCTGCTCATCGAGCACGGGGATCATATGTTCTTCTCCCATTCCGTGGAGGGGCGCCATCCTTTCCTGGATCCCGAGGTGGTGCGTTTCATCACCACCATTCCGGACCGGTACAAGCTCAACGGCGCCAACGAAAAGTACATTTTGAAGAAGGCGGGGGAGGGCATCGTGCCCGAGCCCATCCTCAAACGGCGCAAATTTCCCTTCCAGGCGCCCGGTATGTCCGCCATGGTGAAAAAGAGCGCCCCGGGCATGGCGTTTCTGGATGAGAGCCTCATCAAAAAATACGGCGTGTTCGACCCGGCTTTTATCGAGCAGATGAAGCGGGACTACGCCGTGGACGGCTTTAAGCTGATGGGCGCCTATGAGATCGACTATCTTATGATCGCCCTGACCGTGACCATTTTATGCGAGACCTTCGGTCTTTCCGTGTGAGGTATATGGAGCAAAAGGATTTGAAAAAGCCGCAGCTGGATCTTCGGCCCGGCAAGTGGAAACCCAAAAAGGGAAAAAAGGTGAAAAAGCACAGACGCCTTCGGCTGCCCGTCCTGCTTTCGGGATGTGTCCTGCTGCTTGCCGCGGCAGGGCTGATCACGTTTTTCGCCGTAAAGAACAGCCGGGTCTATACCCGGGTGGAGGTGGAAGCGGGAGATCTGACCCTTGTGCCGGAGGACTTTTCCAAAAACGGCGCCCCGGTCAGCTTCGACCCCTCCTTTTCTCCGGACAGCGTGGATTTCCACACCCCCGGAACTTACAGCGTCAAGCTGAAAAGCGGCGTCTTCCACTACACCGCCTCCCTTACCGTCAAGGATACGGTACCGCCCTCCGGGCGCGCCGTGGCGGGTATGCTCTCCCGGGGGGAGCGGAGCGACCCTTCGGCTTTGGTTGCCGACGTGAAGGATGAAACGCGCGTCACCGTTTCCTTTGAGACCGAGCCGGATACCGCTTCCTGCGGCGTCCGGGACGTGACGGTGCTTTTGACGGATCTGGGCGGGAACGTGACGAAGCTCCCCGCCACCCTGACCGTCATACCGCTGTATACCGTCCTCGTCCGGGAAGCGGGCGGACAGCTGACCCCGGCGGATTTCATCCTGCCGGACTGCTCGGTCGCCGAGCTGTTCCCGGTGGGGGACGACGGCTCTCCCGCACAGGTGGATCTCGCCGCCTTGACGGAAAGTGCCGGAGATCATCCCCTGCGCTTCTCCGCGGACGGGCTGATCTGTGACTGCGTTCTGCGGGTGAAGGATACCACGCCTCCCGTGATGGTCCTGCGGGACGTAACGAGCGCCGTGGGCGCGGAGGTGGAAGCCGCCCTGTTCGTGGAAAGCGTGCAAGACGCCGGCAGCGTGAGCTTCACCGTTTCCTTTACCGCCCCCCTGGATCAAACGGGCACGCAGACCGTGACCATTCGCGGTGTGGATGATTCCGGCAACGCCGCGGTCGGGAAGGCGACTCTGACCCTGGTGCCGGACGAGGAGCCTCCCGCCATCCTCGGCGCGGAAAACATCGTTTCCTACGTGGGCAAAGCCGTCAGCTACCTCTCCGGGGTCTGGGCGGAGGATGCGCTGGATCCCAAGCCGTCTCTCACCGTGGACAGCGGCGCCGTGGATCTGCAAAAGGAAGGCGTCTACCCCGTGACCTACGTGGCGACGGACGCCGCCGGTAACCGGTCGGAAAAGCAGATCACCCTCACCCTGCTTACGGAGACCGTTTCCGAAGCGGACGTGATGGCAAAGGCGAAGGAGATCGTATCTTCCATCATCACGCCGGATATGACCCCCCGGGACAAGGTGGAAGCGATTTACCGGTGGATGAAGAAAAACGTCGCCTACCGGGACGGCGCCACCATCGTGGACTGGCAGCAGGCGGCGTATCAGGGCTTGACCACGCACCGGGGCGACTGCTCCGTCTTTCAAATGACCAGCCGCGCCCTTCTGACGGCGGCGGGCATTGAGAACCGGCTCATCGATACCGTGCCCTATTACAACGTGCATTACTGGAATTTGGTGAACATCGGGGAAGGCTGGTATCATTTCGACGCCACTTCGTTCTACGATAAACAGGACTTCTGCTATGTCGACAGCGCCACCCTGGCGGAGCGCTCCGTCCATTACCGCCGCTCCCACACCTTTGATCCGGCACGCTTTTCCTACGTCTCATAGAAAGGATGAATGAAACATGAAACGCTTTTTGACCGCCCTTCTCGCCGTCGCCCTCCTTTTGGGTCTTGCCGCCTGCGCGGGCGAGGTGAAGGAGATCCGCAAAACCGCCGCTGAAGAAAAATCCGCCCCCGCCGTGACCGTGGGGAAGGAGGGCTCCGTAGACGGCTACGTCTTCCGTGCGGGGGATTTTTCCATCGCCGTGGACGCCGATATGGCGCCCGTCCTCGCCGCTCTCGGAGAGGCAAGGAGCTATTACGAGTCCGTCAGCTGCGCTTTCAACGGATTGGATAAGCTTTACACCTACGACCACTTTCAAGTCACCAGCTACCCCGCGCCGGACGGCGACCGGGTGCAGACCGTCTGGCTGATGGACGATACCGTCGCCACCCCCGAGGGATTGCGGGTGGGCGCTCCCGCCTCTCAGGTGGACGCCCTCTACGGCTCGTCTTTCGAGGCGGTGGGCGCCGAGCGGATCTACTCCAAAGGCGGTATGAAACTGAAAGTCATCGTCCAGGAAGACAAAGTCACCTCCATCACCTACCAGTCCGTCATCGCTGACGAAAACGATTGACCGGGCAAACAAAAAGAGAAGCAAGCGATTTGCTTGCTTCTCTTTTTTTGCTTTTTTGTTTTTTCCGCCTTCAGCGATCGTCCGGCGTTTCAGGCACGGTGCAGTAGGTGTCCGTCATGTGGGAAGCCGCCACCAGCCGGATCTTCGCCTCCGCATGGAAGAAGGAGGCGACCACTTTGGGATCGAAGTGACTCCCGGATCCTTCCCGGATGATCTCCATGGCTTTCTCAATGGGAAAGGGCTCCTTATAGCTCCGGCGGGAGACCAGAGCGTCGAATACGTCCGCCACCGCCATGATCCGGGCGGACAGGGGAATGGACTCGCCCTTCAGCGCCATGGGATAGCCGGAGCCGTCCCATTTCTCATGGTGATAATGAGCCATATTGCGTGCCTCCGCCAAATATCCGGAGCGCCAACCCACCGTGTTCATGGCGTGGGAAATGATCTCGCTGCCCGCGGTGGTATGGGTCTTCATCAGCTCGAATTCTTCCTCGGTGAGCTTGCCCGGCTTATTGAGAATGGCGTCCGGCACCTGGATCTTGCCCACGTCGTGAAGCGGCGCGGAGTTGGTCACGTTCTCGATAAAATCGTCGTCCACCATGTCGGGGTAACATCCGTCCGCCTTCATTTGTTTGGCAATGATGTTTACGTAAGCGGCGGTTTTGCGCACGTGGTCGCCGGTGCATTTATCCCGGCTTTCCACCAGATCCGCCAAAACCAGGATCAACCCGTTCTGCAGCTTTTGCACCTGTGCCGCCTGCTCCTGGGCGTCGGTAATGTACCGCACCGTGTCCTCCGTGGTCTTGGCGAGGGCGTGAAAGAGGTTTTCGATCTCGTCCCCGGTGCGGATGTCAAGCCCCCGGATCCGTTCCAGGATCTCCCCCCGGGAGCGTTCCGTGTTGTAGGCAAAGGATCCCGCCGCGTCCGCCATGGCGTTCACCGGCGTGACGATGCCCGACGTAGCGGCGTGCATGCTGATCACCAGGATCAAAAAGAAGAACCCGATGAAAAGGGAAGCGGCTTTCGCCAAAAGGGAGATCTCGTCCATCACAAGTTTATTCATGGAAATGTCCAGCCCCACGTAGCAAACGCACTCTCCCTGGCTGTTATACACCGGCTCGTACACCGTCAGAAGCCACCCGTAGGAATCGTTGGTGATTAGGGGATCAATGGGCTTTCCCTCCGTCAACGCGCCGAGATAAGGCTTGAAGGAGTCATCAAAGGAAATGATCTCCCCGGGACGCGCCCCCGGCTCGTCTTCCGTGTCCAGATCAAAGACCACGTGGCATCCGTCATAGCGGATCTGATACACGTACATATAGAGGAGGGAAGGGTTGCTCGCCCGAAGACTCTCCAGGCTGTTCTGGGTCTCCATGTACCCTTCCGCGCTTTTTCCCTTCCGGATGAAATCGTCCACCCGCTCCGGGTCAATGAGCCCGGCTTCCACCTTGGCAATGGCGCTTCCCAGACTGCTTTGCTCGTCAATGGTGTTCTGATAGTAAAGGAAAACACTGATGGTTATCGCGCCGACGGCGGTGAACACCGTGGCGGCGGAAATGAGCAGCGCCGCTTTTCGCCGCAAAGATCGTCCCGTCCGTTTTCCGGCGCTCTCAGGCTGGGCTTTTTCGCCGAACAGAGGAAAGCGGCTGGAAAGCTTTTCCGGCAAAAAGTGCAGGAGCATAAGGAGGATCAGAACGGTCACCGCCTTGTCCGCCAGTCCCAACAGGATCTGCGAGCGCAGCGGCATCTCCGTGCCGCTCTTCGCCCAGGAGAAGCTGCCGATCACCCAGGACAGTCCCGACCCCATCAGCGCGCCGATGAGGGTGAACGCCGGGATGGTCGCCAGGGAAGTTGCGATCTTTTTGTAAGCTCCTTTCCGGTAGAAAAACGCCGCCGACATTGCCAGCGCCACGTTGAGAGAGCCGTAATAAATGACGTTGCGGTCTACGACCGCCCCGATCATATTGGTGAAAAAACCGGTAACGGCGCCCGGCAGGTACCCGCCGGCAACGGCGGTGAGAATGGTGCCGAGTCCGTCAAAGTAATACGGCAGATGAAAGATCTTTGCCAGGATAATACCGACGAGATTCACCCCTATGCCGCCCAGACACAGCCATAGGCCGCGTTTCCAACCGAGCTTTTTAGGTTTCGTCATGGTTGTTCCTCCGTGTATATGCGCGATGAAGTGCTGTCAACAGACTGTCATACAAGCGTCGCCGTCAATCGGGCCACTTCTGAACGTGTGCCTGGTTATCCCCGCGGGTCGCCGGGCGGCTGCGCCGGTTTTGCGCGGGCGGGGCGGGACGGCGTACCTGCCGGGGCTGCTGCCGCGCGGGGCGGCGCGTCTGCTGCGGCGTCTGCCGGATCTGCCTGCCTTGGGGTGCGCCTTGTCGGCGGGGCGGGCTTTGAGAGGGACGTCGCTGTCCCTGACGGGGCGGCTGCACCGCCTCCGGCTTGCGGAAGCGCTCCGGCACGCGGGCTACGACTTTGCCGGAGCCTAAGGCGTCGCTCTTACCGGAGAACACGCGATAGCCCTCCTGAAAGGCGTTCCGGGCGGCGCGAAGTCTGTGTTGGGTCTGTTTTCTCTCCTGCTTGCGGATCTCCCGCAGACGGCGGTTTTCCCGCTCCATTATTTCCTGGATGACCTGCCGCCGCTCCCGGGTGTTCCGCCGGTACTGCACGTATACGGTGATGATGAGAGCGGCAAGATATACCACCGCGGAGAAGATGACGATGATCAGGAAGACCCGCGCGGGACCCGCGGAGAAGAAATGGCTGACGCCGTCCCAGATCTGCAGCCAGCGGGACAGGGGCACATTCGCCTGGGCGACCAGCTTTACCGTCCCCAGCTTTTCATCGCCCCAGTACAGCGCCATTTCGCCGCATTCCTGCCCCTTGCGCACGGGCGCGTCCAGCGTATTGCTTCCCAGTTGGAGTTCTTTTCGGATATCCCCGTCCGAAAGATTGGCGGGCAAAAGGGCTTTCAGGGTGGATTCCGTCACCAGAACGGCGTGATCGGCGCCCCCGGACAGGCGTACCTTCTTTTCCCCCACGGTGGTCTCCTTCACCACCACTTCCGTGACGGCATACTCCTTCCGGCACCAGTCCAGAATGGCGGCGGCGTCCCGGTAGGAGGAGATCTGACTGCCGTCCTGCGCCTCGCTCAGATCCGTCCCCCCGGATACCAGCACGATGGCGTTTGCCTCGCCGGAGGCGCGGCAGGTGGCGCACACGTATCCCCCCAGGGGGGTGTACCCGGCGATAAAGCCCCGGGCGCCCCGGATCATATAATCCTTCTCCGCGTCAAAGGGGATCAGCGCGTTCCGGTTGGTAAAGGTGCGTTCCTCGGACAGATTGGTGGCGGGAACGGAGAGGCGTTCTTCGGAGGTGAAGTTCATGAAGTCGTTGATCCGGTAAAGCGCGCGGCACAACGAAAGCGTATCCCGCAGCGTGGTGTGCATCAGGGAATCGTAAACCCCGGTGGGGTTGGTGTAGTACGTCCCCGTCATCCCCAGCTCCGCCGCCCGGGCGTTCATCCGGTCTACAAAGGCAGCGGAGGAGCCGCTCACCACCACGGCAAGCGAGGTGGCGGCGTCGTTGTCGTTGGCGACCACCAGCCCCTTCAAAAGGGATGTGATCGGCAGCACTTCCCCCACTTTGAGCCGCAGTCCGGAGCGGCTGGAGCCGGAGAGCATGTCCTCCCGGATCTCCACGGAAACGTCACCCGCCTCCCGGCGGTATTCAAACGCCACCAGGGCGGTCATCAGCTTGGTGAAGGCGGCGGGCGCGATGGGCTCGTCCGCGCCCTTTTCCAACAGCGTCTTGTCAAACGCCAGGTCGTAGCACAGGGCTTGCGGACAGTAGACGTTCGGCTGGGCAACGCCGCCGTAAGTGAAGGATACCGGCGTGTCCTCCGTTTGCAGAGGGGCAGAAGGCGTCTCGGCGTTCTGTACGGGCTCTTCGGCACCCTGCGCTCCCGGATCCGGTTCCGCCCGGGACACGAGACAAAGACCCGGCAGCAGCGTCAGCACCGCCAGGAGAAGACAGAGCAGTCTTTGTCCCGTTTTCTTCATAATAGTCCTCTATTCCAAAACTTCTTTTGCGTTTTCCAGATCGTGGGCGATCTGCTCCTTCAATGCCGCAAGATCCCGGAATTTCTTTTCCTCCCGCAGAAAGCGGAGAAAGCGAACGGTTGCGGTTTTGCCGTACCCGTCTCCGGAAAAATCGAATAAATGCGTCTCCGCGGTATCCGCCCCGTTTTCCTCCACAGTGGGGCGCCGCCCCACGTTGCATACGCCGCCGTAGCGCTTGCCGTCCAGGATCGCCTCCACGGCGTAAACGCCTCTCCGGGGGATCACGTAGTCGGCGGGGTAGACCTGGTTGATGGTGGGAAAGCCGATGGTTCGCCCCAGGCGCTTGCCCTCCGTCACGGGAAAGCGGATGAAATACGGCCGCCCCAGCATCTCCCGGGCGTCCTCGGGTCTCCCCTCGGTCAGCGCCAGGCGGATCCGGGTGGAGGAGACGGGCTCGCCCCGCCAAAGCACGGGCGGCACCACGATCACGTCGGCGCCCGCCTTTTTCATTTCCCGCTTCAGATCCTCCGGCGTTCCTTCCCCGTTTTTACCGAAGCGGAAGTTGAAGCCGCACACGACCGCTTCCGCGCCCAATTCTCCGGCGAGGATTTCCCGGCAAAAGGCGGCGGGAGACAGATCCCGCACCCGGGCAAAGTCTTCCTCCACCAGAACGGAAGCCCCCATTTCCTCCAAAAGGAGAGCCTTGTCCTCGGAAGAGAGGATGCTTTCCTTCCCGTGCCCGGGAAAATACCGGTCCGGGTGCCGCCCGAAGGTCCACACCACGCTCGTCAGTCCGCTCTCCTTTGCTTTTCGCAGGCAAGCGTTCACGATGGCGGCGTGACCCCGGTGGATCCCGTCGAAATTGCCCAGGCACAGGCAGGTGCCGCTCAGGCGCTGCCCGCCGGTCAAGCGCAGTAAAGCCATATCTGTTCTGTTACACTTCCTCGACAAAAGAGACGCGCGCCATACGCATTTCCCGCAGGGGACGGTCGGAAAAGTCCGTTTCCGTCTCGGCGATGCGATCCACCGCCTCCATACCGCTTATCACCTTGCCGAAGGCGGCGTACTGCCCGTCCAAATGGGGCGCGTCCTTGTGCATGATGAAGAATTGGCTGCCCGCGGAGTCCGGCGCCACGGAACGGGCCATGGACAAAACGCCCCGGGTGTGGCGGATCTCGTTGCGAACGCCGTTCCGGGAGAATTCCCCTTTGATGGTCCAGCCGGGGCCACCGGTGCCGGTGCCCGTGGGATCGCCCCCCTGGATCATGAAGCCGGCGATGACCCGGTGAAAGATCAGTCCGTCGTAAAAGCCCTTTTCCACCAGGCGCTTGAAATTATCCACCGTAATGGGCGCCTGATCGGGGTACAGCTCCGCGATGATCTCGTCGCCATTTTCCATTTCAATGCGGATCAGATCCGTTTTCGTTTTCGTCATTTGATAAGCCATTTTGGTTTCTCCTTTTCGGGGTGTGGGTCGTTTTGAATAAAGGGTCTGGGACGGGTCAGTTTGCCCCGTCCGCGCTCGCCGTCAGGGTGACCTTCTCCATGATCACCGGCGTGACGGGCTTGTCGTTCGCCCCGGTCTTCACGGCGGCGATCTTGTCCACCACGTCAAGCCCGGTCACCACCTTGCCGAAGGCGGCGTACTGTCCGTCCAGGGAAGGGTAGTCCTTGTGCATGATGAAGAACTGACTGCCCGCGGTATCCCGGTACGGCGCGTCGTTATAGGGATTGCCCTGCCGCGCCATGGAGATCACGCCACGGGTGTGCTTGAGGTCGTTCTTCACGCCGTTGGCGGAAAATTCCCCCTTGATGGTCCAGCCGGGGCCGCCGGTGCCGTTGCCCGCGGGATCGCCTCCCTGGATCATGAATCCGGAGATCACCCGGTGAAAGGTCAGCCCGTCATAGAAGCCGGAGGACACCAGCTTCTTGAAGTTTGCCACGGTGATGGGCGCCACGTCCGGGTACAGCTCCACCACGATGGTGCCGTAGTCCTTCACGTCGATGCGCACAAAGTTGGGCGTGCCGTCGTCCGCGGGAGAGGCGGACGGCGCCGTCGCTTTTTCCGTTTCCCCGCCGCCGCAGCCGGTAAGGCATAGGGTGAGGGCGCAGAGCGTGAGCAGGAAAGCAAAGATCCTTTTCATCGGTAATATTTGAAGTAGCAGATGATACTTCTCTCCTTTTCGTGTATTTCGTCAAAGCCCGTGAACATGACGCCGTCGCGGCTCATCAGCTCTCCGCTGCGCACGTCCCCGTCCCGGCACTTGAAGAGACTTTCCGTTTCGGCGTTTACGAATACGTACCCCGCGCTTACGCAGACGTAGGCGTCCCGGGCAATGACGATATCGCCCGCCTCCGTCCGCTCCGTCACCGCCCGGAGCCGCTTTTTGTCGTATCGCGCCGCCTCTTCCCGCCGGTAAGCGGGAGAGTTATAATAGCGCTTAGGGAATAGTTTCCTGTATAACTGTTTAATCATAAAAAACAATATACCAAAAAACAGGAGTCCTGTCAAGGCAAAGCGCCCTGATTTTCGCCGGAACGGGGCGGGGGCGGCGCCGGGAAAAAAGAAGGGGAAAAACCGCGGAAAAATGCCCCGGATTTCTTGACTTTTCCGGCGAAAAACTGTATGATAAATTGATTTGTATCTTGAAATGGGGTAGGAGGCTTTTTTGCTCCGAAGATCACCCCCGAGGAGAGGAGGAGGATACATGAAAAACACGACCCCGGAAGGATCCGTTCTCGTCCGGCTGGAACAGCTGTGTAAGTCCTTTGACGGAGAGCAGATCCTGAAAAGCGTCGACCTTACCATTCGGGATAAGGAGTTCGTGACGCTTCTGGGACCGTCCGGATGCGGCAAGACCACCATTCTCCGGTGCATCGCGGGTTTTGAGAACCCGGACTCCGGCACGGTTTTCTTTGAAGGAAAACCCATGAACGCAGTCCCGCCTCATCTGAGACCGGTAAACACCGTCTTTCAACGCTACGCCCTGTTCCCCCATCTGAACGTGTTTGACAACGTCGCCTTCGGGCTGCGGATCCGCAAAGAGAACGAACGCGCGATCCGGGAAAAAGTCCTGAAAATGCTGGCGATGGTGGATCTGAAGGGATATGAAAGGCGCCCCGTGTCAAAGCTTTCCGGCGGCCAGCAGCAGCGCGTCGCCATTGCCCGGGCGCTGGTCAATATGCCCCGGCTTCTCCTGTTGGACGAGCCGTTGGGCGCGCTGGATCTGAAGCTGCGCAAGGATATGCAGCTGGAACTGCGCAATCTGCATAAACAGGCGGGGACCGCCTTTTTGTACGTCACCCACGACCAGGAGGAGGCACTCACCATGAGCGACCGGATCGTGGTTATGAAAAGCGGCACCATCCAGCAGGTGGGCGCCCCGCAGGATATTTACAACGAGCCCGCCAACGCCTTCGTGGCGGATTTCATCGGGGAAGCCAACATCTTCGACGCCACCATGCCCCGGGACAAGGAGGTCGTGTTCAGCGGCGCCGCCTTCCCCTGCGTGGATCAAAAACCGTCGGATCTGGTGGACGTGGTGGTCCGGCCGGAGGATGTGGAGATCGTTTCTCCCTTCGACGGTACCGTCGCCGGCGAGGTGGAGGCGAGCCTTTTCAAGGGCGTTCATTATGAAATGACCGTCCGGGTGGGCGAGGATCAGTGGATCATCCACTCCACCCGCACCTGTTCCGTGGGCGAGGTGGTGGGGCTCCGGGTGACGCCGGAGAACATCCACGTGATGCGCAAAATGTTCCCCACCCCCGAAAACGAGATCGAAGTCACCGTGGGCGAAGACAATCAGGTCAGCTTTGACGGAAGGAGCTTTACCCTCCCCGCCGCCCCCGCCGGGGCGAAGGTCACCCTGGCGCTTTCTCCCGACGACGTCGAGCTTTGCGCCGAGGACGAGGGCGTCTTTACCGGCGTTCTGGACAGCGTGGTGTGGAAGAGCAATCATTATGAAATGATCCTGGTCTCCCAGCACCGCCGCTGGCTCATCCGCTCCCAGGCGGACGAGCAGGCGGGCGCCGTCGTGGGCATCCGCTTTGCCCCGGAAAAGCTGCGCGTTTTGACGGCGGGAGGGGAAGGATGAAATCCAAAAAGCCCCTCATCCCGTACGCCATCTGGATGGCGATCTTCGTGGTCATCCCCCTGATTATGATCATCGTGAACGCCTTCACGGATAAAAGCGGCGCTTTTACCCTGGATAATCTGGAGCGGATCTTCTTCAAGGATCCCACCCTGCGTTACAATTTTCTCAATTCCCTGAAGATCGCCCTCATTTCCACCGTTCTGTGCCTGGTGCTGGCGTACCCCATCGCCCTGATCATGGCGCGGCAAAAGCCCTCCGTTCAGCGGCTTCTGCACTTCCTTATTATGCTGCCGATGTGGATGAATTTCGTCCTGCGCATCTGTTCCTGGCTTCTGGTGCTGCAGCCGGACGGCATCCTGGACGTGATGCTCCGCGGCGTGGGTCTCCTTTCCCCCGGGCAGTCCAACCCCTTGTATATGACGGAAACGGCGGTGGTGCTGGGCATCGTGTACAACTATCTGCCCTTTATGATCCTGCCCATTTATACCACCGTGGCGAAGATCCCCCGGTCTCTGTATGAAGCGGGGGAGGATCTGGGGTGCAGCCGGTGGAACGTCTTGAAAAAGATCGTGTTCCCCCTGTCCGTTCCCGGCGTCATTTCGGGCTTGACCATGGTGTTCGTCCCCGCCATGTCCTCCTTCGTCATCAGTATGAAGCTGGGCGGCTTTGCCTTGATGGGCGACATCATTGACAACTACTACAAGGGCACCGGCGGCGACCCCCATCTGGGCGCCGCGGTCTCCATCGTTCTCATGTTCTTCATCATCCTGTCCATCGCGCTGATGAACCGCTTTGACAAAGATGACGACGTGGTTTTGGCGTAAGGGGGCGGATATATGAGAAAAACGCTCTCCTGGCTGTACTTCGGACTCATCTTTCTGTTCCTCTACGCCCCCATTCTCATCATGATCGTCTTCTCCTTCAACGGGAGCCATAACATCACTGTCTGGGGCGGGTTTTCCCTGCAGAATTATGAAAATTTGCTGCACAAGTCCAAGGCGATCGAATCCCTGTGGAACTCCCTTGTCATCGCCCTCCTCTCCTCCCTGGGCTCCTGCGTTTTGGGCACCATGGCGTGCCTGGGTCTGAACAACCTGAAAAAGAGCCGGGGGCTGGTGATGAATATCTCCAACCTGCCCATCATCAATCCGGAGATCGTCACCGGCGTGTCCCTGATGCTCATTTTCAGCCTGCTCTTTTCCGGGAGCGTCGGGCTGGGCTTCCACACCGTCCTTCTGGCGCATATCGTGTTCAACACCCCCTACGTCATCCTCAACGTGATGCCCCGTCTGCGCCGGATGGATCAGAATTTGTACGAAGCCGCCCTGGATCTGGGCTGTCCCCCCGTAAAGGCGCTGTGGAAGGTGGTCATGCCGGAACTGTTTCCCGCCATCCTGTCCGGCTTCCTCATTTCCTTTACCTATTCGATGGATGACTTCATCATCAGCTACTATACCGGAGGCACCTTCCAGACCTTCTCCGTCTTCATCTACAACAGCTTGAAGAAGGGGCCTCAGGACTGGATGCTGGCGCTTTCCGGGATCCTCTTCGTGGCGGTCCTGACCATTCTCATTATCATGAACGTCCACGATATCCGTCAGGAAAAACGGGAAGCCGTCAAGCGCTGACCGCTTTCATACAGGAAACAAACAACGAGAAAAAAAGGAGATTACTGCATTGAAAAAACTCACTTCCATCGTGCTGGCGCTCGCCATGCTTCTGTCCGCCGCTGCTCTCTTCGCTTCCTGCTCCAAAAAGGAAACGCTGGTGGTCTGTAACTGGGGCGAATACATTTCCGACGGTGAGGACGGCTATATGGACGTCGTCGCCGAATTTGAGAAAAAATTTGACTGCAAGGTGGAATACGTGGTGGCGGAGACCAATGAGACCCTGTATTCCCTGATGAAGTCCGGCTCCGTTGCCTACGACGTGATCTTCCCCTCCGACTATATGGTGGAAAAGATGGCGAAGGAGGGTATGCTCGCCGAGATCAACTTTGACAACATCCCCAATTACAAGAACATCCTTCCCGAATTCAAAGGGCTGGCGTACGACCCGGAGGAAAAGTATTCCGTGCCGTATTTCTGGGGCACCGTGGGCATCGTGTATAACGAAAAGCTCCTCACCCCCGAGGATCTGGCGACCGTGGAAAACGCCAAGGATTTCGAGATCCTCTGGTCGGAGAATTATCCCAACCGCATTATGATGTTCAACAATCCCCGGGACGCCTTCGGCGTGGCGCTGAAGACCCTGGGCTATTCTCAGAACACCACCAGTGAAGCGGAGATCCGCCAGGCGGCCGCGAAACTGAAAGAACAGAAGTTCCTCTACTATATGGACGAATTCTTCACCGCCATGCCCAACGACTCCCTGGCGCTGGGCGTGTACTACGCCGGCGACTACCTCACCGTCGCCGCGGAAAATGAGAATTTGAAATTTGTCATCCCGGAATGCGGCACCAACATCTTCAACGACGCCATGTGCATCCCCAAGAACGCTAGAAATCAGACCCTGGCGGAAAAGTTCATCAACTTTATGCTGGAGCCGGAGGTGGGACGCGATAACGCGGAATACCTGGGCTATTCCAGCCCCAACGCAGCAGCTCTCGAGATCATGGATGAAGAGATCAAGGACGATCCCGTGGCGTATCCCGAGCGCAAGGACAGCTGGGAAGCCTTCCGGGATCTGCCGGAAGAGACCAACGCGCTCATGCGCGACCTGTGGGCGGAGATCCTCACGGACAATAAATAAAACGCGGCACGCGCCGTAAAGGAGATAAAATGCAATACACCGGATTGAATGAACTGCGGGAAAAGTATCTTTCCTTTTTTGAATCCAAAGGGCACCTGCGCCTGCCCTCCTTCCCTCTGGTGCCCCGGGGGGATAAATCGCTGCTTCTCATCAACAGCGGTATGGCGCCCATGAAGAAGTATTTCACCGGGGAGGAGGAGCCGCCCCGCCGCCGTGTCACCACCTGCCAGAAGTGCATCCGCACCCCCGACCTGGAACGGGTGGGTCACACCGCCCGCCACGGCACCTTCTTTGAAATGCTGGGAAATTTCTCCTTCGGGGATTATTTCAAGAACGAGGCGATCCCGTGGGCGTGGGAATTTCTCACCCAAACGCTGGAGATCCCCGCCTCCCTTCTGTGGCCCAGCATCTATGAGAAGGACGAGGAGGCGTTTCACATCTGGCACGACGTGATCGGCGTGCCGGCGGAAAAGATCGTCCGCCTGGGCAAGGAGGATAACTTCTGGGAGCACGGCTCCGGCCCCTGCGGGCCCTGCAGCGAGATCTACTTTGACCGGGGCGAAAAATACGGCTGCGGCAAGCCCGACTGTAAGCCCGGCTGCGACTGCGACCGGTATATGGAGATCTGGAACAACGTGTTTTCCCAGTTCAACAACGACGGCAAGGGCAACTACACGGAGCTTGCGCAGAAGAACATCGATACCGGTATGGGTCTGGAGCGCCTGGCGTGCGTGATGCAGGGCGTGGACAATATGTTCGAGGTGGACACCATCCGCAAGGTGCTGGACACGGTGTGTGCCCTGTCCGGCAAGACCTACGGCGCCGGCGGGGACACGGACGTCTCCATCCGCATCATCACCGACCACATCCGCTCCGCCACCTTTATGATCTCCGACGGCGTGACCCCCTCCAACGAGGGACGGGGCTACGTCCTGCGCCGCATCCTGCGCCGCGCCATCCGCCACGGGAAGCTGCTGGGCATCAACGGCGCCTTCCTGACGGGGCTGGTGGACGTGGTCATTGACTCCTGCGAAGCCGGCTATCCCGAGCTGCGTCAGAAGGAGGATTACATCAAAAAGATCATCTCCCTGGAAGAAGACCGCTTCAACGAAACGTTGGACGCCGGACTTTCCATCCTTTCCCAGATGATGGAAAAAATCACCGGCGAGGGCGGGAAGACCCTGTCCGGTCAGGATGCCTTTAAGCTCTACGATACCTTCGGCTTTCCGGTGGATCTCACCCGGGAGCTTGTCCGGGAAAAGGGACTTGAGATCGACGAAGACGGCTTTGCCGCTTTGATGAAGGCGCAGCGGGAGCGCGCCCGCGCCGCCCGCGCCAATATTTCCGGCTGGTCGGACGCCGCCAAGACCGCGGTTTCCCACCTGGCGCCCACCGTGTTCACCGGCTATGAAAAAGACGCCGGCGAAGCCACCGTCCTTGCCGTGTTCGGCGAGGAAGGGGAAGTGGACTGCCTTTCCGAGGGAGAGGGCGCCGTGGTGCTGGACACCACCCCCTTCTACGGGGAAAGCGGCGGTCAGGTGGGCGACGTTGGCATCCTGGAAAGCGACAAGGGCGCCCTGTCCGTTTTGGATACCAAAAAATCCGGCGGCGTGTTCCTGCACTCCGTCCGGGTGGAAAACGGCTCCGTCTCCAAGGGAGACAAGCTCTTCTGCCGGGTGGACGCGGAACGGCGGGACGCCATTCGCCGCAACCACTCCGCCGCGCACCTGCTTCAGGCGGCGCTGCGTGCCGTTTTGGGCGATCACGTGGAGCAGGCGGGCAGCTTTGTGGACGAAAACCGCTTCCGCTTTGATTTCAAGCATTTCCAGGCCATGACCGGGGAGGAGATACGCGCCGTGGAGGATCTGATGAACCGCAAGATCCTGCAGGCGCTTCCCGTGACCACCGACGTGATGAGCGCCGAGGAAGCCAAAAAGACCGGCGCCATGGCGCTGTTCGGGGAAAAGTACGGCGACAAGGTGCGCGTGGTGACCATGGGCGATTTTTCCAAGGAACTGTGCGGCGGTACCCACGTGTCCAATACCGCCAACGTGGGGCTTGCCCGCATCACCGGTGAGGGCGGCGTCGCGGCGGGCATCCGCCGGATCGAAGGCGTCACCGGCAGCGGCGTCCTGCGCCTTCTGGCACAGCGGGAAGCGGTGCTGGAGGAGAGCGCGTCCCTGCTCAAGACCCGTCCCGACGGCGTGCCGGAAAAGGTGAAGGCGCTGCAGAAGGAACTGAAAGAGACCAAAGCCGCCGCGGAAGAGCTGGGCGCTAAGCTCGCCGCCGCCGGCATCGGGGAGATCCTCTCCTCCGGCACGCAAAAAGGCGGCTTGAACCTCATCTTCCGCACCCTGGAAGGGGACGTGGATCCCCGGGCTATGGGCGACCTCATCCGGGAAAAGGATCCCACGGCTGTTGCCGTCCTGGCGCAGGTCTCCGACGGGAAGATCCGCTTCCACGCCGTGTGCGGTGCCGAGGCGGTCAAAGGGGGCGCCCACGCGGGCAACGTCTTGAAAGCCATCTCCCCCATCGTGGGCGGCGGCGGCGGCGGACGGCCCGATTCCGCCCAGTCCGGCGGCAAGCTTCCGGAAAAACTGCCGGAGGCGGAGAAAGCGTTCTACGAACTGTTTTAAGGAGAAAAATATGGATTGTCTCTTTTGTGCCATCAAAGACGGTCAGATCCCCTCGCAGAAGGTCTACGAGGACGAGTACGTGTACGCCTTCCGGGACATCAATCCCCAGGCGCCCGTCCATGTCCTGGTGATCCCCAAGACCCACATCCCCTCCGCTGACGCCGTCACGGAGGAAAACGCCCCCCTGGTGGCGAAGGTTTTCTGCGCCATCCCCAAGATCGCCGCGGCGGAGGGCTTGACCAACGGCTACCGGCTGATCTCCAACGTGGGGAAGGACGGCTGTCAGACCGTGCCCCATCTCCACGTCCACCTTTTGGGCGGGATGAAGCTCACGGAGAAGATGAACTGACGTGAAGCAGTACCAGCCTCCCTTCGGGATCCGCCCCGCGGCGCTGAAAGCCCGCTTGAAAGACGCCCCTTCCGGCGCCTTCCTGTTCTGCGGCCCCGAGGAGATGCTCAAGCGCTTCTATCTGGACAAATTCATCGATCTGATCGAAAAGGAGGGCATGGCGGACTTCAATTTGGTGCGCCTGGACTTTTCCGATACCGCCACCCTGGACGATCTGGATCGGGAAACGGCGGTTCTCCCCGTTATGGCGTCTCATCGGATGATCCTTTGCCGCTCCCTCCCCGTGAAGGATCTGAAAGCCCAGGACGCCCAGCGCCTGGCGGATCTGGGCAAAAACCTCCCCGAGGGCATCATCCTCATCGTCTATCTGGAGGAAGAGGAACTGCCCGCCGATAAGCGCACCATGGGGAAAAAGACCGTGGCGCTCCTGAAGGACAGTTGGACGGTCTGCTTCTTCCCCCTGCAAGAGGAGAGCGTCCTCATTCCCTGGGCAAAGAAGATCCTCGCCCGGGACGGACTGACCATTTCGGATCGCCCTTTGAGAACGCTCATCCGCCTGTGCGACGGCAGGATGGCGACCATGCGGGGCGAGCTGGAAAAGCTGGCGTGCTATTGCCTGGCAAAGGGAGAGACGGCTGTCACGGACGACCACGTTTCCCTCTTCGCCCGGGACAGCCGGGAGTTTCCGGCTTATGAATTGTGCGACGCCGTTTTGAACGGCGCCCTGCGCCCCGCGGAGACGTATTATCAGAATCTCGTCCGGCAAAAGATCGACCCCTTGATCCTTTCCGCCGCCCTGTCCCGCCTGTTCACCAACTGCCTGTTGATCCAGGAGGGCGCGGACGAGCGGACGGTGGCTTCCGTCACCGGGCTGGGGGACTGGCAGTACCGGCAGTACAGCCGCGCCCTCTACGGCAAAAAAAAGGAAAACGTCTCCCGGGCGCTCTCCGTGATCGCCTCGCTGGATCACGCGCTGAAAAACAGCGCCGTGGATCACGACCTTCTGTGTGAAAAAGCGGTCATCACCGTCACCCGCCTCATGGGAGAAAAAGCGTGAAGCCCCGCTGTAAAGGCGTGGTGGTGGTGGAAGGGAAGTACGATAAGATCCGCCTCTCTTCCGTTCTGGACGCCCGCATCCTTACCACCGAAGGCTTCGGTGTGTTCAAGGACGGGGAAAAGCGGGCGCTCCTCACCCGCCTTGCCCGCTCCCCCGGTTTGATTTTGCTGTTGGATCCCGACGGCGCCGGGCAGGTCATCCGCTCCTTCCTGCATAACCTGACGGGGGGCAAGGGCGTCACCGATCTGTACGCCCCGCCCCGTCCCGGAAAAGAAAAGCGGAAAGCCGCTCCGGGCAAGGAAGGCATTCTGGGCGTGGAGGGAATGGACAACGCCACCCTGCTCTCCCTCTTTGAAAAGGCAAATCTTCTGGAAAACACCCCCGCCGCTCCGGCGCCCCGTTATACCAAAGGCGACCTGTACCGCCTGGGCTACTCCGGCGGCACGGACAGCCGCTCTCGCCGCCTCGCCGTTCTGGCGGCAAACGATTTGCCTCTCACCCTGTCCGCCAACGCGTTTTTGGACGTGGTCAATCTATTGGAGGTCGTTTTATGAAACTTCGTTTTACCGGTTGGCTCCTGTTTGCTCTCACCGCCCTCGCCGTGTCCGTTTTGTGCCTGTTGCGCCTGTTCACCGCCTCCGCCTGGGTCGGCTTGATCGGCGTTACGGCGGCGCTTTCCGTAGGCTATTTCCGCCACGCCGACAAAAAACTGCGCCAAACCGCAAACGAAGCGGCGCGGCAGCTGGAACAGGACGAAAAAAAGGAAGACTGATCTCCTTCCTTGACGGAACACGTCGTTTCCGCTACAATGAAAGCAAGGGGAGACCGGTTCCCCTTTGAGATGATGAATGGAGAATGATATGGAAAATTTTGAACAAGCCAAGATCAGCAGTGCCATGACGGAAGAAAGTCGCCTTTCTCCCGCCTCCCTCCTGCCCCTGGCGCAAAGCGACAAGCGCGCCGCGGAGACCCGCTCCCTGGCGGTGCTTCTGGCGACCACCGCCATCGTCTTTTTGGCGTGGGCGTCCGGCGTGACCAAGGAATTGGGGGTCATGGTCGTTCACATCGTCAACGCCATCCTCTTCTTCTCCGCCGCCTACGTGCTGCGGGGCGCCCGCCGGAAGCGGGAGATCGCCTCCCTTTCCGTGGCGACGCTGGAGGATGCCGCCCGCCTTGCGCCGGAGAAGATCCGCCGGGATCTGGTGCAGAAGCTCTTTGCCGACCATCTGCGCCGCGGCGCGAAAGCACATATCGGCTTGAAGCGCGGCGCCCGTCCCTATACCCCCCAGGAAAAACCCGGCTGGAAAAGCGTGGACTACGTCCGGCTGATGGATCTTGCCGCCACCCGGAAAAAGAACCGGGGGGACAGAGCCGCCTTTTTGTATCGGATGGCGGTCTTCGCCGGCTCCTGCTTTGTGGGTCGCTTTCTCATCAGCGCGTTTCAGCGGGTCGTCATCGTGCGCGTCCCCGCTCTGAAAGAGTGGGTGAACATTCACGGTCAGCGTTACGCCGCTCTCATGGGGCTGGCGCTTCTCGTCCTCGCCTTCTGTATGACATATCTTTTGATGCGCCGCTATTGGCTCTCCCTCACCGAGATCTATTCTTACGGCGTGGACTGCGAAAGGGACTCCTTCTGGGCGGTTTGGAACGAAGCGGATCACCTCCACGCCCTGATGGGCAAGAGCGAGTCCGACCAAAAGGACGAAGGCTCCTCCACCGGCTCCCGCCGCCGTCACCGTGGCGGCAGAGGCAAGAAGAAGCCCGCTCCCGCCGCTTCCGCCCCCGCAAAGCCCGCCTCTCCCGACGGAAAGTAAAAATCGAACAACATAGAAAAAAGCACTTGCTTTCGCAAGTGCTTTTTTCTATGCCACATCGTTCTATCAACGCATGTCGAGCCGTTCAAAAACCAGCGTCGCCTGAATGCGGTCGCCGCCGCCGAAGCCCTTGCTGCCTCCGTTGGAGGTGGACATGGTGTGCAGTCTGTACCCCTTGGCAGCCTGCTCGTTGATGACCTGCTCCAGATCCGTCAGATTGCCGGAGCCGGTGCCGAAGAATTTTTCCTTGAGAGTGACCTGCATCACCACGTAAGGAAGGTTTTGCCCGGAGGCAGTGGAAAAACGGGAAGAATCGTTCCAGTTCGCCATAGTATCGTACTCCTTGCTTTGTGTCGTCAGAGAAAGCGTTCCTCTGCAAAAACAGTATACGGCTTTCCGTCCCGTTCCGTCAAGACCTTAGATGCCTCTCCAACACAAAAGCACCCCTTTTGGGGTG
>CAMPCJ010000005.1 GCA_946645685.1 uncultured Clostridia bacterium
GGCTTTCGGCAAAATCTGTTTTGCGAGAGAAAAATGACTTTCCCGACGGAACGACGCTTATTCCTCGGTAGCGGTTTCTTCTGCGGCGGGAGCTTCCTCGGCAGGAGCTTCCTCAGCGGGAGTTTCCTCGGCGGGAGCTTCCTCGGCAGGAGCTTCCTCAGCGGGAGCTTCCTCAGCGGTCTCCTCCACGGGCGTTTCTTCCTCTTCCTCGGCGTCTTCCATCAAGGCGCGCATGGAAAGGCTGACGCGGTGGGTCTCATAGTTGATATCCACCACTTCCACCTGCACTTCGTCGCCCACCTTCACCACGTCGGCGGGGGTGGCAACTTTGTGATTGGAAAGCTGAGAAATGTGGATCAAACCGTCGATGCCGGGGATCAACTCGGCGAAAGCGCCGAAGGAGGTCAAGCCGACGATCTTCACGGTCGCAACGTCACCGGGCTTGTACTGATCGCGGATCAGGTTCCAGGGGTTGGTGGCTTCCGTCTTATAGCCCAGGGAGATCTTGCGGGTCTCGGGATCGATCCCCTTGACGTAAACGGTGATCTCGTCACCCACTTTAACGACCTCGGCAGGGCTCTTCAATTTCTTCCAGGACAGTTCGGTGATGTGGACCATACCGTCCACGCCGCCCAGATCCACAAAAGCGCCGTAGGAGGTGATGGATTTTACCTTGCCGGTATAGACCTGATCCACCGCCACGTTTGCCCAGAACTTATCTTCCGCTTCCTTCCGCTGCTCTTTCAGCACCTCACGGATGGACGCGACGGCGCGCTTGCGCGCGGGGTCGACTTCGATCACCTTGAAGGAGACCTCGGTGCCCATCAGCGGATCGAGAGAGCCGCCCTTGGGAACGCCGGTCAGGCTTGCGGGGATGAAGTAGGTCTGATTCTCTTCCGTCGCCAGGATGCCGCCTTTGATCACGGCGGTGACTTTGCCGGTGAGGACGGCGCCGGACTCATACGCCTCGGTCACCTTGGACCAGTTGGCGCGGCTGTCCACTCTCTTCTTGGAGACCTGCACGGTCCCCTCGGCGTCATTGAACTTCTGCACCAGGACGGTGATCTCGTCGCCCACGTGGAAGTTCTCCGCCAGATCCTGCTCGGAATCAGCGATCTCGGAAGCGGGCAGGATGCCCGTATGTTTAATGCCCAGATCCACGTGGATCTCGTTAGCAAATACACTGGTTACGGTACCTGTAACTTCTTCTCCTGTTCTGATTGTCCGGAAGGACTCGTTGAGCATTTCCTCAAAGCTCATTTCTTGGTTGTTTTCTGCCATGGTATCCATAACCTCCTTGATAATACTGTCCGGCGTTGAGGCGCCCGCCGTCACGCCGACAGTCATTTCCTTTCTCAAAAGATTTTGCGGCAGATCCGCCGCTTTTCTGATATGAACGGTAGGACAGAATGCTTCCGCCACCGATACCAGCTTCTTGGTATTGCTGGAGCTCATGCCCCCGACCACCACCATCAGATCCGCCTGTTCGGCGATCTCCCTGGCTTCCCGTTGACGAATGCCGGTCACGCTGCAGATGGTGTCATAAAACGTCGCCTTCGGAAAACAGCGCTTTGCCGACTCCTCGCACGCCTCCCACGCCGCCAGGGAATGGGTGGTCTGGGAGAGGAAGACGTGACGAACGGATCGATCCGCCGTCTTTTCATACGCTTCAAGATCCTCCGGTCCCCGCACCACGGTCACGGGAAAATGCCGCGCCATGCTGACGATGCCCAAAACCTCCGGATGGGCGGGATCTCCCAGCAGGATGAAAGCGATCTTCTCGTTTCCGGAAAGCGCCTTCTCCTCCTCCGCCATCACGATGCTGTGGATCTTTTTCACAAAGGGGCACGTGGCGTCCACATAGGGAACGCCGCTGTTTTCCAGCTTTTCGGTCAGACGGACAGGCACCCCGTGGGTGCGGATAAAAACCAGATCGTCCTCGGGAGAAAGCGTATCCAGCGCCTCTTCCCCGATATTGACAACGCCGCGCCTTTCCAGCGCTTCATTGAAATCTTCGTTATGAATGATATGTCCTAAGGTGCAGATCCGCTTTTCGCCCCGCCGGATCTCCTTTTCCAAAAGATCCACGGCGCGCCTGACGCCGAAGCAGAAGCCGGCATGCTCGGACAGTAGGATCCTCATAGCATCTTCTCCGCTTCCTCCGCCAAAGCGCAGACGTCCTCAAACGCCGCGTTTGAAACGGAAACGGCTTGCTCTCCGCGGGTGGATCCCTCCCCCTGATACATCTTCGGCTCGCCGAAGTTCAAAATCACCTTGCAAAACGGACGAACGCGGTAGCGCCGGGTCACGATGGCGCCGGGCAGGATCTTCGCGCCGGACAGAACGCTCATCATGCCCACGCCGCCCTGAGCGACGGTTTCCCGGGGCGTTTTGCGAAAGCGTCTGCCCTGGGGAAAGATGACCAGAAGTTTGCCTTCCTTCAATTCGCGAACCGCCTGACGGAGCTTGGCGGCGTCGCCCCCGTCCCGGGCGAGCGGGATCATCCCCACGCCTTTTACGATATGACGGATGACAGGGACCCGAAGCAGGGATTTCTTTCCCATAAAGGTGATGGGGCGGCTCAGTGAAACCGCGAGGAACAAAGCGTCGAAATTTGACGAATGGTTGCAGCACACGACCAGAGCGCCTTCCGGTAGCTTTTCGGGCAGTCCGATCACACGGATCCGGAAAAAGAATCGCAGGACCGGCGCAAGGAGGCGAACAAGCCGTTCATACAAGGTCATTTTCTACTTCACCTTTTACAATGATCCACTTTGGATTTATTATAGCACGATTTCCGTGTAAATGCAAAACTTTTTTTCGATTGTTTTTAACAAAATTGCAAACAATTTATCATTCCTTTTGGAATTTTCACCAAAAAGGACATAAAAAATACCCGGAAATGATGCTTTCCATTTCCGGGCAATTATGGCGATTTATGGCAATTATGACTGCGCCTTCACCGTGCCGCTCTGCTCCGCGGCGATCTCTCTTGCGTGAGCGTCTTCCATCGCGTTGGTAAAAGTGGTCCTGCGATAGATCCGGTACGCGATAAACTGCCCGATGCAGGACACCAGCCAGGAAACGGGATAGCCGGCGAACAAGACCCACAGATTCTTAAAGCGGAAAAAGACTAGGTAGACCCAGAGCAGCCGCACGCCGGTGACGCAGACCGCGTTGATGACAACGGGCGTGGTGGATTTTCCCATCCCCTTGAGCATACTGCTCAAAACGTCCTCCGGCGCAAGAAGCAGATAGCCCACGCCCACCATCACAAGTTTCGGCAAAGCCGCCGCCACGATGGCGGTGCGCGCTTCGCCCGTTTCCTTGATGAAAAGGGAAAGGAAAGGCTCGTTGAAGCAGACGAAGACCAGGGAGATGACGCCGGAAACCGCGGCGGCGCTGACGATGCTCTGCCACAAGATCGTATCCAGCCGTCTGTATTTCTTCGCCCCGACGTTTTGCCCGGAGAAGCTGATCGCCGCCTGACTGAAAGAAACGATGCCCAGGTGCGTGATGCGGTCCAGGGCGCTGGCGGCGGCGTTGCCCGCCATAGCCACGTCCCCCAGGATATTGACTTCCCGCTGAATGATCACGTTCGCCACGTTGAAAAGGATACCGTTGATCCCCACGGGGATGCCGATCTTCAAGATCAGGAACATTTCCTTCCCACTGAAGCGCATCTGCGCCATACGCAGTCTGTAATCCCCCCGGGGATGGAACAGGAGCACGCACACGCACACCGCCGTGACCAGCTGGCTGGCGACGGTAGCCAGGGCGACGCCTGCTACGGAAAGCTTGCAGACGATGACGAAAAACAGATTGAGGAGGATATTGGTGATCCCGGCGATGGTCAGAATGAACATGGGGCGCTTGGTATCGCCGTGGGCACGGAGGATGCAGGAGCCGAAATTGTAGACCAGGGACGCAGGGGCGCCCGCAAAATAGATCCGCATATATAACGTGGCGGGATCAATCACACTTTCGGGACACTCCATAAACCGAAGCAGGGGCTTGGAAAAGAAATAACCCGCCACGATCAGGACGAGCCCGGAAAGGAAAGCGAAGATCAGAGAAGTCTCCATGGCTTTCCGCTTTCTTTCTTCCTGCTGCGCGCCGATATGCTGCGCCACCGCAACGCCCGCGCCAGAGGCAATGCCGGTAAACATCAGCAAAAGCAGATTGGTCAGTGTGGAAGTGGATCCCACCGCCGCCAAAGCGACCTTCCCGTCAAACTTTCCCACCACCACGGTATCCGCCACGTTGTAAAGCTGCTGCAGCAGATTGGTCAGAAAGACGGGGATCGCAAAACGGAGCAATTTTGAAAAAATCGCCCCTTCCGTCATATTGATCTTGTTTTTGCTCATGAAAGTACCTCATCCGGTGACGTGTCGCTGCTTTCTCGGGGGTGGTGAAACGATCCGGACTACCTGAAAAACGGTACTTTTCACGCTTTTCGGAGCGGGCGACGCTTTGTTCGTCCCGCCGTCCGGGAAATCGAATGTATTCTATCACATCCTATGTGAAAAAGAAAGCGTGCGTAAAAAGACCGCAAGAAATAATTGAGAATGAATGATTTTTCATCGGCGGTGAAAAAAACGCGTCCGAAACCTTTCCCTCTTTCTTTCCCCCGGACTTGACGAAACGGGCAAAATCTGCTATTATATCTTGATTATATTTATAATATAACTACGAAAGCAGGAAAAAAGGATGATCAAAAGCATGACGGGATACGGCAGAAGCCGCATGACCGTGAACGGATACGACGTTTCTTTCGAGATCCGCAGCGTGAACAACCGCTTTCTGGACGTGAACGTGCGGATGCCCCGGGTATACGGGTTTTTAGAGGAAAAGATCAAAAAGGCGATCCAGGAACGGGCGAGCCGCGGCAAGGTGGACGTATTTCTCACCGTTGAGCGCCCGACGGGCGAAGCCGCCGAGATCCGTATGGACACCGCCCTGGCGAATCAGTACCTGGAAGCCATGCGCGCTTTCGCCCGGGAGGCAGGTCTGCGGGACGATATTTCCGTCACTTCCCTCGCCCGCTTTCCCGACGTTTTCCGGCAGAAGCCCAAAGAAGAAGACGAGGAGTTGGTTTGGGACAGCGTCAGGCAGGTGGCGGAAGCCGGGCTGGATCAGTTTATCGCCATGCGTCAGCGGGAGGGCGAGGCGTTGTTTCGCGATCTGGACGCAAGGCTTGACACCCTTTCCGCGCTTTTGGATCAAATACGCGCCCATTCCGGAGACGCGCTTCGTGTGCATCGGGAAAAGCTGGAAGAGAAACTCCGGGAGTATCTGGCGGACAAGGAGATCGATGAAGGACGGCTCCTCACGGAGGTCGGTCTTATCGCCGACCGCATTGACACCGGCGAAGAAATGACCCGCCTTGCCAGCCATATCGACCAGTTTCGTTCTCTCATCCGGCAGGATACGCCCGGCGGGCGCACCATGGACTTTCTGGTGCAGGAAATGAACCGGGAAGTCAACACCATCGGTTCCAAATGCTCTCAGCTGGAGATCACGCAGCTGGTGATCGACGCGAAAAATGAGATCGAACGGATCCGGGAACAGATCCAGAACATCGAATAAGGAAGGCACTTTCATGATGACCAACATAGGCTTCGGCAATTACGTGGCGTCCAACCGCGTGGTGGCGGTGGTAGGTCCGGAATCCGCTCCCATCAAGCGCCTGATCCAGGACGCCAAGGACGGCGGCATCGCCGTGGACGTCACCTGCGGCAGAAAGACCATGTCCGTGATCATCACCGACAGCGGTCACGTGGTCCTTTCCTCTCTGAAGCCCGCTTCCGTGCGGAAGCGCCTGGCAGGGGAAGAAAAGGGCGAGGAGGACGAAAACGATGGCTAAGGTTTTGATCCTCTCCGGCTTTGCCGGCAGCGGAAAAGGCACGATATGCGCCATCGCCCGGCAGAAAGAGCCCCGTCTCCGGCTCAGCGTTTCCATGACCACCCGCGCCCCGCGCCCCGGCGAGGTAAACGGCCGGGAGTACACCTTCGTCACCCCGGAGGAATTCCGCAAAACCGTCGAGGAAGACGGCTTTCTGGAGTATGCCGAATACAGCAAAAACTGTTACGGCACTCCCAAAAAACAGTTTTTCGATATGATGGAGCAGGGCTTCATCCCGGTTTTGGAGATCGAGACCCGCGGCGCCGAGCAAGCCATGGGCAAAATGGACGACTGCCTTTCCGTTTTCCTGTCTCCCCCGAGTTTCACCGTTTTGGAAAAGCGCCTGCGGGATCGCGGCACGGAAACCGAAGAAGCCGTCCGGCGCAGGCTTTCGGAAGCGAAAGAGGAACTGCGCCGCATCCCCCGCTACCAGTATTTGCTGGTGAACCGGGACGGCAAGGCTGAAGAGGCGGCGGACGCCATTCTCGACCTTTTGCACACCGGCAAAACGGACAGTCCCGCTCTGGTGAAGGACGTACAGGCGTTCATCGACGGCTTTTTGAATGCGTGACCCCCGCGCAGCGCGGGATCATGATAAACAAAAAATCATGAAGGATCTGAGGAGGTACTGAAATGATCTATCCTTCCATAGAGGAAATTTCCGACAAGGGCGTGAACCGCTATATGCTGTCCATCGCCACCGCCAAGTGCGCCCGGCGCATTACCGAGGAGCAGCTTGAGAGAATGAAAGAAAACCAGGAACTGCAAAACGACCGCTTTTCCTCCGGCTTTTCCAGCAAAAAAGTACAAAACATGGAAAAGCCCGTGAAAGAAGCGATCATCCGTCTGTATTCCCGGGACTACAAGATCATTCCTCCCGCCCAGAGCGGCAAGGACTGATCCGGCGTGTCCGAAGCGATCAAGGCCGTCGTTTCCGTGCGGCTTCTTTCCGCCGTGAAGGCGACGGATCGCCCCTTTGATTACCTGTGCCCGCAGGGGGAAGCGCCTCACCGGGGACAGGTCGTTCGCGTGCCGTTCGGGAAAGGGGATCGGGATCGCTTCGGGGTCGTCACGTCCGTCCGGCGGGAGGAACCCGACCGCGCGCTGAAGACGGTGCGGGAAGTTTTTCCCGACGAGATCGGACTGAACGAAGAATTGTTTGCCCTGTGCCGCCATCTGCAGGAGCAGATCTTTTGCTCCTTCGGGGAAGCGGCGCGCGCCATTTTGCCTGCTCCGGTTTACAAGAAAAACGCCCGCCGCATACGCATCGCTTCTCTGGCAGACGGTACGGATCCGGGCGCGGCAAGCGCCATCCGGGGCAAAAACAAGGCGCTGTATGAAGCGGTGCTTTCCCATCTTCTGCTTTCCGGAGAGACCGCCGTTTCCGATTTGACGCAAACCTACGGTCTGTCTTCCGCCGGGATCGCCCTTCTGGAAAAGAAAGGACTGATCCGGGTGGAGCTGCGGGACGAGGAGCGGGATCCTTTTGAAGGCTTTGCCGCGGAGGACTGCTCCGATCAGCCCCTTTCACCGGAACAGGAAAACGCGTTTCAAAGTCTGAAGGAGCAGCTTGACCGGGGGGAGGCTTGCGCTTCCCTGCTCTACGGCATTACGGGCTCCGGCAAAACGCGGGTGATGCTGGCGCTGTGCGACCACGTTCTTCAAAAAGGAAAAAAAGTCCTGTTTCTGGTACCGGAGATCGCGCTCACCGGTCAAAGCGCCACCTTGCTTGCCGGTCGGTACGGAAAGCGGGTCGCCATCATCCACTCGGCTCTGTCCGACGGAGAGCGGCGGGACGCTTACGTTGCCATCCGCCGGGGAGAAAAGGACGTGATACTGGGCACCAGAAGCGCCGTGTTCGCCCCCGCGGACAACGTCGGTCTGATCATCATCGACGAAGAGCAGGATCAAAGCTATAAATCCGACACGCAACTAAAATACCACGCCCGGGACGTGGCGCGGTGGAGATGCGCGAAAAACAGGGCGATGCTTCTTCTGGCGTCCGCCACGCCGGACGTGGAGTCCTATTACAAAGCGAAAAGCGGCGTTTATTCCCTCATCCGTCTGACCAACCGCTTCGGCGGCGCCACCCTTCCCGAAGTGAAAGTGGTGGATCTGAGAGGGGATCTGAGACGGGAAGGAGGGATCCTCCTGGGCAGGAAGCTGCGCCGGGAGATCGCCGACAATCTGGACAGGCAGGAACAGACCATTTTGCTTATGAACCGCCGGGGGTATCGGCAGTTTCTATCCTGTCTGAAATGCGGTGAGGCGATCCGCTGTCCCAACTGCAGCGTTACCCTGACGGTACACAGCGGCGCCAGGCGCAGGCTTTCCTGCCATTACTGCGGCTATACCATTCCTTATCCGGCCGCCTGCCCCACTTGCGGGGATGAGCATCTTTTGTCCCACGGCGCGGGCATCCAGCAGTTGGAAGAGGAGCTTAACACCGTCTTTCCGAAGGCGCGCGTACTCCGGATGGATTCCGACACCCTGACGGGAAAACGCACGCACGAAGACATTCTCGCCGCGTTCCGCAACCGGGAAGCGGACATCCTCATCGGCACCCAGATGGTCGCCAAGGGACACAATTTTCCCCGGGTCACTCTGGTGGGCGTGGTCATGGCGGATACGGCGCTGTATCTGAGCGATTACCGCGCCGGGGAGCATACCTTCTCCCTGCTGACCCAGGTCATCGGACGGGCGGGACGGGCGGACAAGCCCGGACGCGCCGTGATCCAGACCTTAAACCCCTACCACACCGTTTTTTCTCTTGCCGCCGCCCAGGACTATGAGGCGTTTTACGAAGGGGAGATCGCCGTCAGGCGGGCGTTTCTTTTCCCGCCCTTCTGCCGGATGGGCGTTCTGACCCTGTCCGACGAGGATGAGGCGCGGCTGCTCCGGCGTTCCAAGGAAGCGACGGATCGCTTGAAGGCGTACCTCGCCGGGGATTTTTCCGACGTGAAGCTGGTGATCTACGGTCCCTTTGAAGCGCCCATCTACAAAATGAAAAACGTCTATCGAAAGCGCTTGATCTTCAAGTATAAAAACGACAAACGCACCCGGGCGCTTTTTGACCGGCTGCTGACGGAAACGCAAGGCACCCCGGACGGACGGGGGAAGGTTTCCTTCGACACCAACCCCGGTATGATCTGAAAAGGCAAATAAAAGGAGATACCATGGCAACACTCAACATTGTAAAAGACGGAGACGAGATCCTCCGCAAAAAGAGCCGGGAGGTCACCGTGCCGGATCCCCGCATCGACACCCTGCTGGACGATATGAAGGAGACGATGGCAAAAGCCGGCGGCGTGGGACTTGCCGCCGTACAGGTTGGCAAGCTCCGCCGGGTCATTGTCATTGATACCGGGGAGGAGCAGCTGGAACTGATCAACCCGGTAAAGATCAAAGAAGAGGGCGTTCAGGAAGAGATAGAAGGATGTCTCTCCTGCCCGGATCGCTGGGGCATCACCCGCCGCCCCATGAAGGTGGAGGTGGAAACACTGGACCGGAAAGGAAAAAAGCGCCGCGTGAAGGGGGAAGGTCTTTTGGCGAAAGCCATTTGCCACGAAATGGATCACCTGGACGGCAAGCTTTTTTACGACGATGCCATCCGCATGCTCACGCCGGAGGAACTGAAAGAATATGAAGAGGCGTAAGATCGTCTTTATGGGTACCGGTCCCTTTGCTCTGGCTTGTCTGAAAGCGCTTTGGGACGGGAGAGACGCCTGGGATGTGGCGGCGGTCTATACCAAAGCGCCGAAAAAAGCCGGCCGCGGGATGCAGGTCAGAGACGGCGCGGTCGCGGAATTCGCCCGGGAAAAGGGCATTCCTCTGGTTCAGGCGCTCACCCTGCGCACCGAGGAGGCTCAGGCGGCTTTTCGCGCCATCGGCGCGGACGCGGCGGTAGTCGCCTCCTACGGGCTGATCTTGCCCAAGGGAATTCTGGAAGCGCCCGCCTTTGGCTGTGTGAACGTACACGGCTCGCTGCTTCCCGCCTATCGCGGCGCCGCTCCCGTGCAGCGGGCGGTGATGAACGGCGAGAAGAAGACAGGCGTTACCCTGATGCAAATGGATGAGGGACTGGACACCGGCGATATGCTCGCCGCCGCCGAGACCCCCATTTCCGATACCGATACCGCCGGGGACGTATTCGACCGGCTTGCTCTGCTGGGCGCGTCTCTTTTGACGGAAAAACTGCCGCTGTTGTTTGAAGGCGCCCTCACCCCCGTCCCGCAGCCGCAGGAGGGGTCGAGCTACGCCGCCAAGATCGAAAACGCGGAGCAATGCCTTGATTTTTCCCGTCCCGCCGCGGAGCTGGATCGCCTCGTTCGCGGGCTTTCTCCCGTACCGGGGGCGCTGTGCCATTTTGAAAAAGACGGCAAAGTGCTGAAGATCCGCGCCGCCCGGGCGGTGGCGGAAGAACACGCCGGACAGATCGGCCAGGTCGTTGCCGTAAAGCCCCGCGTTCTGGTAAAAACGGGTGCGGGAACACTTGAACTGTTGACCGTACAGCCGGAAGGCAAGGGGCAGATGTCCGCGCGGGACGCGGTGAACGGCCGCCGGATCGTCCCGGGTGATCGGCTGTGTCCGTAAACCCCGCAAGAGAGGCGGCGGTAAAGGAACTTGACGCCTTGTTCCGTTCGGAACGCTACGCCAATCTGTCCCTGGATGCCGCCGTAAAAAAATACGAGCTGTCCCCCCGTGACAAAACGCTGTTTACCCGACTGTTCTTTGGCGTGATCGAACGGAAGATCACCATAGATTATCTCTTATCCCGCTTTTCCGACGTGCCTGTCAACCGGATCGACCCCGCCGTCCTGGTTTTGCTGGAGCTGGGGCTGTATCAGATCCTGTATCTGGACCGGGTGCCGGATCGGGCGGCGGTGGACGAGTGTGTGACCCTTGCCAAACAGCACAAGGAGCAGAGCGCCCGCTTCGTCAACGCCGTTTTGCGCCGCGCCGTCCGGGAAAAGGAAAACGTTCCCGCTCTGCTGGATCTGCCCGGAAACAAAGGGCTTTCCCTCCGGGAAAGCTATCCCCGGTATCTGGTCAGTCTGTGGACGGAGCAATACGGGAAAGAACGGGCGGAAGAGATCTGCCGGGCGCAGAATGCGCCGGCGGCAATAACGCTTCGCGTCAACACCTTGAAAGGCAGCGCAGCGGACTACGGGGAGCGCCTGCGGGAAGCGGGGATCCCCTTCCATCCCGCCGTGCTTTGCGATACCGGCATCACGCTGGATGCTTCCCTTTCCCCCACGGAGCTGCCCGGGTGGGACGAGGGCGCCGTCTTTGTGCAGGACGCGTCCGCCCAGGCGGCGGCAAGATGCCTGGAAGCCAAGCCCGGGGAAACCGTGCTGGATCTCTGCGCCGCCCCCGGAGGGAAAAGCTTCTCCCTTGCCATGGATATGGAAAACACGGGTACTTTGCTGGCGCTGGATCTTCACCCCCACCGGGTCAAGCTCATAGAAGAGGGCGCCGGGCGGCTGGGCATCACCTGCCTCAAAGCTGCCGTGGGCAACGCCGCCCTGCCTCTGGGGGCGTGGGAAGGCAAGGCGGATAAAGTGCTTTGCGACGTGCCCTGCTCGGGATACGGCGTCATTGCCAAAAAGCCGGACATTCGCTTGAAGAAAAAAGAGGACGGCGCCGAGCTTCCCGCTCTTCAAGGGGCGATCCTGGCGGCGGGCAGCCGCGCTTTGAAAACGGGCGGACGGTTGGTTTACGCCACCTGCACCCTAAACATGCGGGAGAATGAAGACGTCACGAACGCCTTTTTGGAGACTCATCCCGCCTTTGTCCGCAAAGGCGAGCCCACCACCATTTTCCCCGCGGCAGGGGAAAACGACGGCTTTTTTATCGACGTACTGGAGAAGACCCATGAATGAAAAGCAAGATCTTTTGTCTCTGTATCCGGAGGAGATCCGACAGATCCTGACGGAAAACGGCGTCGCCGGGTACCGGGCGGGTCAGATCTTTGCGTGGTTGTACCGGGGCGTGCGGGATTTCGATCAAATGACCGATCTGCCCCTCCCCCTGCGGGAAAAGCTCAAAGATCTCTTCTACGTGGAAGCTTTTCGGGATGAGGCTTGCATCGCCTCCCGGTTGGACGAAACGCGAAAATACCTGTTCACCCTATCCGACGGAGAATACGTGGAAAGCGTTCTGCTTTCCTATAAACACGGATACAGCGTTTGCCTGTCCACCCAGGCGGGATGCCGGATGGGATGCCGCTTCTGCGCTTCCTCCGGGCTTGGCTTTGCCAGGCATCTGCGCCCGTCGGAGATCCTCTTGCAGATCGACGCCATCACCCGGGAGCGGCAGCGGGAAGATCCCTCCTTCCGGGTCAGCCACGTGGTTCTGATGGGCATCGGCGAGCCGCTGGACAACTATGACAACGTGATCCGCTTTTTAAAGCTGGTCAACCGGAAAGAGGGCTTCGGCATCGGCTACCGCAACATTTCCCTCTCTACCTGCGGGCTGGTGCCCCGCATCCGGGATCTGGAGCGGGAGGGACTCCCGGTCACTCTGTCCGTTTCCCTTCACGCCCCCAACAACGCCCTGCGCGATTCCATGATGCCGGTCAACCGGCGTTATCCTCTGGAGGAATTGATCCCCGCCTGCCGCGAGTTTACCCGGAAGACCGGGCGGCGCATCTCCTTTGAGTACGCGCTGATCCACAACGTCAACGACACGCCCCGTTGCGCCGAAGAGCTGATCGGGCTACTGGGCGGGTGGATGAATCACATCAACCTCATCCCGGTAAACGAGACGGGAAATAACGGCTACAAAGCCGGAAGCCGCGGCGACCTTGCCGCGTTTTGCGCCTTGCTGGAGCGGGGCGGGCTGAACGCCACCATACGGCGTACCCTGGGCGCGGACATTTCCGCCGCCTGCGGACAATTGAGGCGCACGAAAAGCGCCGGGAAAGGATAAACTACCTGTATGCAGTATTTCGGAAGCACGGACCGGGGCATACGCCGAAGCAACAATCAGGATGCGTTTCTGATCAAGATCGCGGGAAACCTGCTTGTGGCGACGGTGTGCGACGGCATGGGCGGCGCCAACGGCGGAAACGTGGCAAGCTCCGTCGCCGTGGAATCTTACAGCCGTATGCTGGGGCGCTACATCAACTCCGCGTTAAGCTACGTGTACTTAGGGGACATCCCCGAATTCGGCGTTCCCTGCCCTGATTTTCCCGAGATCCGTCTGGGCGACTTCATCAAAAAAGCGGTGGATCTCGCCAACGGCACGGTTTACAGTATGGCGGAGGCTGACCCGAATTTAGAAGGGATGGGCACGACCTTGACCTCCTGCATCATCACCCCGGTGGGGGTGGTCACCGCGAACATCGGGGACAGCCGCATCTACTACGCCCACGACGATCAGATCCGCCAGCTCACCCGGGATCACTCCCTGGTACAAAGCATGGTGGACGCGGGGCAGATCACACCGGAAGAGGCGCTGACCCATCCCAACCGCAACATCATTCTCCGGGCGCTGGGGGTGGACGAACGGGTGGAAGCGGACATCGCGGAGCATCCCTTTACGGAAGGAAACCTGCTTCTATGCAGCGACGGTCTTTCCAACTATTACGACGAAGATTTCTTCATCCGCACCTTGTGTTCCCGCAGGAGCTGCAAGGACAAGGCGGAGATCCTGATCGATTATGCCAACCGCTGCGGAGGCGCGGACAACATCACCGCCGTGGTGATCAAACTTTAAGTCCAAGGAGACAGTTATGACGAGAGCACAGGACGCATACGCGCATCTCATCGGAAAGGTCATTGACGACCGCTACGAGATCCTTCAGGTGAAGGGGATTGGCGGAATGGCGGTGGTGCTGAAAGCACGGGATCGCCTGAAAGGCCGCACCGTTGCCATCAAGATGCTCAACGAGAAGTACAGCAATGATTCCGCCGCCATTCGCCGCTTTGTAAACGAAAGCAAAGCCATCGCGCTGCTTTCCAGCGACCATATCGTGGACATTTACGACGTGGCGTTCACCGGAAAGAGCAAATACATCGTGATGGAATACATCGACGGGATCACACTGCGGGAGTATATGCTGCGGCACGCGCCTATCGGCGTGGATCGCGCGATGGAATTCGCCATTCAGATCCTGACCGCCTTAAAGCACGCCCACGAAAAGGGCGTGGTGCACCGCGACATCAAGCCCCAAAATATTATGGTGCAAGCCAACGGCAGGCTGAAGGTGACGGACTTCGGCATCGCGCAGATCAAGGGCACCAACCAGAATCCCGCCGGCGTCGCTATGGGCACGGTGTATTATATCTCTCCGGAACAGGCTTCCGGGAAGACTACCACCTTCTCCTCCGATATTTACTCCGTGGGCGTGATGCTGTATGAAATGGCAACGGGCAAGCTGCCGTTTGAAGGGGATACGCCGCTGTCCATTGCCATGATGCAGGTAAACAATCAACCCGTTCGTCCCCGGAAGATCAACCCTACCATTCCCCAGGGACTGGAACAGATCATCCTGCGCGCGATGAACAAAGCGCCGGAAAACCGTTTTCGCACCGCCGGCGTCATGATCCGCGCGCTGGAAATGGTGCGCAAGGATAAAACGGTGGTCTTTGAAGAGCCCCGGAACACCGCGCCGGCGGCGCCGCCCGCACCCACCCCCGGGACTGCGCCGGGCGCGCCCCGGAAGAAGCCGGTAAAGCCGGCGGACGGCGAAAAAGTGCGCCACACGATGTTCCCGGTCATTTTAGGCGTGACCGTCGCTTTTCTTCTGGTCGCCCTTGTGGCGGGCGCCATCCTTTTGATGAATCTGCTCGGCATGGCGGGAGATGACGGCAGCCGCCTGGTGCGCATCCGCGCGCTGGTGGGTACGGAGTACAATGAGGTGCTCCGGGAAAAACTGAAAAGCGAACACATCAACCTGGTGGTGACGGAAGTCGCCAACGATTCCATGCCCAAGGGATATATCGTCAAGCAAAATCCCGCCGCGGGGCAGACCCGCAAGCTTCCCTCCGAAGACGGGCTGGTCGACGTGAAGATCGATGTTTCCACGGGCCCCAGCAAATTCGGGATGCCCGCCGTCGCCAACAAAGAGTATCGTCAAGCTCAGATCCTGCTGGAAAAATACGGCGCCAAGGTGGAGATCAAAGAAGAGTTTTCCACGGAAGTGGTCGCCGGCTTCGTCATTGCCTCTTCTCCGGAGGAGGGCGCCGCCGTTCACAGCGGCGACACCATCACACTTTACGTTTCCAAAGGCGCGGAGACCAACTACGCGCCGATGATCAGCGTGGTGGGGCTGGAGGAGGCGGAAGCCAAACGAAAACTGTTAAACGCGCAGTTCGTGGTGGGTGAGATCAAGCGAGCGTATTCTCAGGACATCCCCGCCGGGTGCGTCATGCAGCAAAGCATTGAGCCCGGCACCTCGACCGCACAGCGCTACACCGCCGTTTCTCTGGTGATCAGTCTGGGGCCGGAGGGATAATGGAGCGGCTTGGCAGGATCCTTTCCCTCAGCGGCGGCCACTACACCGTCCTGTCGGAAGGGGAACGGTTTCTCTGCACGGCACGCGGAAGCTTTCGCCGGCGGGAAGACGCGCCCCTGACAGGCGATCTGGTGACCATTCTGAGCGAACCGGACGGCACCGGCGTCATCACCGGCATTCAGACGCGGAAAAACGCGCTCATCCGCCCGCCCCTTGCCAATCTGGACGTTCTGTTCGTGGTCGTATCCGTAAAGGCGCCGCGAGACGATCCCGCAAATCTGGACAAGCTTTCCGTCATTGCGGAAAAAAACAGCGTTGAGACCGTTCCGGTCTTCGCCAAATGCGAGCTGGACGAAACAAGAGCCGAAGAGCTTTGCGCCCGATACCGCCGCGCCGGCTTTGACGCGGTCAAGGTCAGCCGGGAGGAGCCGGAAGAGGCGCGGCGCCTGCTTCTGCCGAAGCTTTCCGGTAAAATCGGCGCCCTGACGGGCGCCAGCGGCGCGGGCAAATCCACTCTCATCCATTCCCTCTTCCCCGCCCTTTCTCCGGAAACCGGCTCCGTCAGTGAAAAAAGTCAGCGGGGACGGCACACCACCCGTGTAACGACCTTGTATCCCCTGGCGGATCTGGGCATTGCGGAAGGCGGTTTTTTGGCGGACACTCCGGGCTTTTCCATGCTGGATCCCCACCGTTTCTTCTCCATTGAAAAGGAGGATCTGGCGGGTTGTTTCCGGGAATTTCAGGATCTGTTGGGCTCTTGCCGCTACACCAAGTGCACCCATCGAACGGAAGAGGGCTGCGCCATCCTCCGGGCGGTAACGGAGGGAAAGATCGCTCCGGAGCGCCACGCTTCCTACCGGGCGCTTTACGACGAGATCGCCGGCGCCGACCCCTACCGGAAAGGCAAATAAAAAGCAGCAAAAAGAGCAAGCTTCATTTCTGAAGCTTGCTCTTTTTGCTGATCGCTTATCGCGCAACGGCGAAGTAATTGGATCGAACGGTGTCCCAGGAGGCGTTCAGGTATGCCCGTACCTTGCGGCACATTTCCCGCGTCAGGCTTGTTTCCAGAGCGGGATCGAATTCCGGCGTCCACCAGGTTTCCCCGTCGTACCAACTGTAATCCCGAAACGCCACAAAACCGCCGTAATCACTGAAAGCGTCCGACCCGGCAAGGTAAGTCGGGTCATAGGAAAAGCCCATCAGATTGAACAGGGTGGGCAGCATATCCGCCGAACCGGTCACCTTGCTGACAGGCGTATATGCCTGATCGCAACTGTAGATAAAAAACGGCGTGCGGCAGATACTTCTCTCATCCCAGGCACCTTTCAACGCCATGACAAAGTCCGTATCCGTCAGATATTTGCAGTAATGGTCGCCGAAAAAGAGAATGACGGTATCCTTACTATGTCCGTCCGCTTCCAAATTCTCCAGGAGCTTCCCCAGCATATCGTCCGTCTCTCTGGCGTGAGCGATGGCGTGAACGTACTGGCTCCAGGTCCCTTCATCCTCCGTAAACGCCCGGGCACCGGTAGTTTCCGCAATGCGGGCGGCTTCCTCTATGTGGGGATCCGAAATCACTCTGGTAGCGTCCGTATACGGTCCGTGGCCGGAGTAAGTAATGATAAAGGAGAGAAAAGGCTCGTCGTGCACGATTTTTTGGTAGGAGACCGGCTCCATCAGAGAGGTATCCAGATACTTATGTCCCGAAAAACCCAAAACCTCCCGATCGTTGTAGGACTCGTAGCCCCAGGTCAGATGCACCACGTCCCGGTTATAATAGCGCCCGGCGAGCTGGTGATAGGAATTGGCGGTATAGCCGTTGTCCCGGAACACGCGCGGCAGGGATTGAGGATAGAGATTAACGGCGTAGGTGCGCGCCGTGGTGCCGCTTGCGGGAAGGTAAAAGCCCAAATTCAAGGCGCATTCCGTGTTGAAGGTAGCGGCGGAAAGAAACAGGGGCGTATAATGATCCGTGAAGTCGATACTGTGCTTTTGCATTTCGCACAGGTTCGGCATGATCGCCTCGTTTGCCATCCAGGTATCGATGGATTCCCCTAAAATGCAAATGACGTTCTTGCCGGCAAAATGCCCGGTCATATCGTTGGGGACAAGTTCTTTGACGTTTTCCGCGTAATAGTTTTGCAGTGATTCCACCATCTCCCCGGTCCCGTTGAATTGCTTCACAACGGAGCGGAACACGTATTGGGGATTCCCGCACAAAAGAAGCGCTTTATTGGCGTTGGTGAAATCGGTATAGATCAAATCGGGATCGTTGGGATCGCAGGTGTCGAGCCAACTGAAGGAATCCTGCATTTCCGGCAGATCCAGGGCGCTTCCCTGCAGAGCAATGGTGGAGACGCACGCCGCCGTCACCGCGCAAAGGGAAAGGATCTTGGGCAAAGAATACCGCTGCTTTTTGGGGGCGAGGACAATGGCAAATACACCCGTTGCAGCGAGAAGGGCGGACCATACGTACATCTGCCAGGGAATAGCCAGGTAAGTGACGCTGAGGAAGGACATCCCGTCCTCGGCAAACGCCAGATCCGAAAACGCCAGGAAACTCCCGGTCACTTTGAAAATGACCGCGTGGGCAAGGGGCAAAAAGGAGGCGACAAACAAAACGATCCCCATCCAGATCTTTTTGAAAACACCGGGAAGCAAAAGCGCCGCCACGGTCAAAAGGGCGCTCCAGCACAAAGTGAAGCTTACGGGGACAAGATCAAAGGGAGCCGTCACACCGGCGTCTTGATACACCGCGCGGAACAGAAAGTCCAGCAAGAAAAGGGAAAGCATAAACAAAAAAGGGGAAAGAAAGACGCCGAAGCGCTCTTTGAAGAGGCGCCACCCCGACGCCCCTTTCACTGACTTTATTGGTTTCGTTTGCCCGGACACCGGCAACGCTCCTTTCTGTGTGTTTGCCTTCTCTACGTTTATGAATTCGCTTTTGTTGCGTCGAAATAGTTGCATCGCACGGTATCCCAGGAAGCGTTCAGCCACTCCCAAACCGCTCGGCTCTTTTCCTGCACGTCCGGCGAAAGCTCGTTTACGGGGATGTCAGGCGTCCAATACGTCTCGCCGTCGTACCAACTGAGATCCCGGAAAGCCACCACACCGCCGGAGCTGCTGAACGCGTCGGAGCCCGCCAGGTGTGTTGGATCATAGGAAAAGCCCATCAGATTGAACAGCGTCGGCAAAACGTCTGCGGATGCCATCGGCTTTGTCACGGGGGTATAGATCTCCCGGTCGTGACTGTAAATGAAAAAGGGCGTATGGTACAGACTGTAGCTCTCTGTCGCGCCTTTCAGCTTCATCAGAAAATCCGTATTGGTAAGATACTTGCTGTAGTGATCCGTGTAAAAGACGATAATGGTATCGTCGATATGGCCGTCTTCCGTCAGCCGGTCAAGGAGCAGTCCGATCATATCGTCTGTTTCCATCGCATGGGCGATGGCGTGCTCGTACTGGCTCCAGGTCTCCTCATCCGCCTCGAAAGAGGCGCCTTTGGTGGCGGGCGCGACTGCGCGCGCCTTGTCGATATGCGGCAGGGAGATGCCCCAGGAATCATCGATATAGGGTCCGTGACCGGAATAGGTGATCACAAAGGACAGGAAAGGCTCATCGTGAACGATCTTTTGATAAGAGACAGGCTCCATCAGGGAAGTGTCTAAAACGATGTTGCCTTCAAAGCCCAGCGACCATTTATCGTTGTAGGACTCATAGCCCCAACGGGGATGGACTGCCCATCTGTTGTAAAAGTGCCCGTCCAGCTCGTGGTAACTGTTGGCGGTATAGCCATTGTCCCGGAACACGCGCGGCAGAGATTGGGGGTACAGGTTGGTGGTGAAAGTCTCGGAAGTGGTTCCGCTGCCGGGAAGATAAAAACCGGTGTTCAGAGAAAATTCCGTATTGAAGGTAGCCGCGGATAAGAAAATGGGAGTGTAATTGTCGGTAAAATCAAGACCCTTTTGCTGAAGGCCGTACAAATTCGGCATGATCTTTTCATCGATCATCCAGGTATCGATGGACTCTCCCAAAAAGAAGATAACGTTTTTTCCATGAAACAGGCCGGTCATTTCATTGGGGGTCAACGTTTTTTCGTGGGACGAATAATACGCGCTCACTTTTTCGATGGTTTGGGAGCGATTGAGAGAACGCATCAGATCCACCGTCACGGAGCGAATGGCATAATGAGCGTTCCCGCAAAAGGTCAAGCACTCGTTGGCATTGGTAAAATCCGTATAAAGTGCTTCCGTGGTGGTTGGATCATAGGTGTTATGAAACAGGTCAAATTCTACGGCGGACTGATCAAATCTGGCGTGCTCGGTAACGATCGTCACCGTGGAAGAAAGACAAAGGACCGAAAGCAATAAGAGCTTGAGCGGTTGATACCTTTGCTTTCCGGGCGCCAAAACAACGGCAAAGGTGCCGAGAATGATCCAGAGAACTGAAAAAGCGTACATCTGCCAGGGGATCCCCAGGTAGGCAACGCTCATAAAGGACATTCCGTCCTCCGCAAACGCCAGATCGGAGAATAACAAAAAACTGCCGCTTACGTTATACATGACAGCGTGGGCAAGGGGAAGAAACACGGAAACGGCGAGCAAAACGCTCATATAAATCTTTTGGAGAATGCCCGGAAGGATCAAAGCGAGTGCGACAAACAGAATACTCCAGCACATACTGAAGGTATTGGGCGTAAGTCCCTTGAACGTGGTGTTGCCCACACCGCTGTAGACCAATCGAAAGGTAAAATCGATCCCGAATAGCGTCAAAGCAAATAAGAAGGGAGAAATATACACGCCGAAGCGCTCTTTGAACGCCAGCCACTTCCGACGTCCCGGACCGGGCTCCCGCTTCGTTTTTTCTTTCTTCATTCTTGTTCCCCTGTTCCTGTTCGTAAAAAAAGTGATAGGGAATTTTACCACAAAAATAGACAAAAATCAACAATTTTTCACCGGAAAGGCGCAAAAAAGAGGCAGATCTCTCTGCCTCTTTTTTAGATCTCTCGTTATTTGCGTTATATCTTACTCTTCGAAGTAAGTCTTCTTGCGGCTGGAAAGGATATTGATCAAAGCGTCTTCATCGGTAGCCAGCTGATCCATTTCCTTTTCCTCATCGGACAGGGGAACAGCCTTCTGATCCGTGATGATGGACAGATCGTCGTCGTCCACCACGCGGCGGGTTTCCTTCTCAGCGGTAGAGCCGGGCTTGGAATCAAAGCCGGTAGCGACCACGGTCACGCGGATCTCATCGTCCAGAGTCTCATCGAAAGCGGCGCCCCAAATGATGTTGGCGTCCACGTGGGCTTCCTTGCAGATCATGCTGGAAGCTTCTTCCACTTCGTCAAAGCCGATATCGGAAGGACCGGTAATGCTCACGATAATGCCCCGAGCGCCGTTGATGCTGGTCTCCAGAAGCGGGCTCTGGATCGCCATCTTCGCGGCGGCTTCCGCCTTGCCGGGACCCTTGGCGGAGCCGACGCCCATGTGGGCAAGCCCGGCGTCCTTCATAATGGCGGTCACGTCGGCAAAGTCCAGGTTGATGATACCGGGGATGTTGATCAGCTCCGAAATGGACTGCACGCCGTTGGAAAGAACGGAGTCAGCGATCTCGAAAGCGTTCATCAAGGTGATCTTCTTTTCGGAAACCATCTTCAAACGCTCGTTGGGAATGACCACAAGGGAATCGACGAATTCCGCCAGATTGCGGATGCCCTCTTCCGCCTGTTCCATTCTCTTCTTGCCTTCAAAGGCAAAAGGCTTGGTCACGATACCCACGGTGAGGATGCCCATTTCCTTGGCGATCTTCGCCACGACGGGAGAAGCGCCCGTGCCGGTGCCGCCGCCCATACCGGCGGTCAGGAACACCATGTCGGCGCCCATAAGAGCCTGGGTGATCTCTTCCATGGATTCTTCGGCAGCCTGCTTACCCACGGCGGGATTGGCGCCGGCGCCTTTGCCCTTGGTAGTCTTTTCGCCGATGGCGACCACCTTGGAAGCCTTGGTCTGCCGCAGAGTCATCTGATCGGTATTCAGGGCGATAAATTCCACGCCGCGCACGTTAGAGGCGATCATACGGTTGACGGTATTGTTTCCGCCGCCGCCGACGCCGACAACTTTGATATTGACAACGCTCTCGTAGTCGGTATTGCTTTCGTAAGACATAGTGAAGTCCTCCTGTCGTTTTCTATAGTCCGCTTTATTTCAGCATAAATCCATATTATTTGACTTATACTTCATTGTAATACGGATTCCCTCGGAATGCAATAGTTTTTTTAAAAAATCTTCTTTTTATCCGCGATTTACTTTCCGGACATAGGCGTTATTGGGGTCGCTGATGTCGATCTCCCCCGTGTCCTCCGCCGTCATTTCCGCCATAACGCGCTTTACCATGGCAAGCTTGAGATCCACATCGTCCCGCTCGCCAAGTTTTACCAAAAATCGACCGTCGTAATCCAGGCGAAGGTCAAATTTATCCCGCAGATCCAGGGAACGAACCGTTCCCAGAAGCCCCGCTTGATCCAGCGCCACCACAAGCTCCGACAGGATCTCCGGCACGCCTTTGTCAAAGAATTCGATTTTTTCCCCGACCACGCAGCGGGAAACGCCCTCGGTCATAAGCCCCAGGCGGGAGGCTTTCTCTTCCGGGTCGATCCGCGCCAGAACGGTGAGATCCGCGTCCACCGCGAAGGTCTCCTCCCCCAGGGTCAGGGCGATCTGCCCCATCTTCTCTTCAAAGCTGATGACGACGGTATCCGGCAAACGAAGCTTCACCTCCACCTTCGTCAGAAAGGGAAAGTTCTCTTCGATCGCCTCTTTGATCGCCCCTTTATGGACGCCCAAAAGCCGCGACCCTTCCTCTACGGGGCAGGCGGCGACCAGCTGATCTTCTGTATACAAAACGGAAGGAGAAGAAACGGTGACCTTTCTGACCCGGAAATACCACTTATCCAGCGCCAAAAAGACCCCGACGAGAAACGCGAGGATCAACAGCCCCAAAAGGATCCAGCGTACGACCCCGCGGCGTTTTTTTCTTTTTTGGAAAGCGGAGAGATCCTGATCCACGCCACCGCCTCCTTTCTCTGTCCTCTTCTTTATCTTCCTTTTTCGTTCTGTTTCGCGATCTGTTTTATTTCGTTCCAAATGAGATCCGCCGATCCGGGCACGCCCTGCTTTTTCATATTCCGGGACATTTCCGCGCGCTTTTCCGGATGGTCGATGAGATCCTTCACCGTTTCGATGAGTTTTTCTTTGGTCAGATCCTTTTCCTCAATGAGGATCGCGGCGCCGTGGTCGCGAAAGACGGCGGCGTTCTTATACTGATGATTGTTGGTCACATTGGGGGAAGGAATGAGAATGGCGGGCGTACCGATCAGGGAAAGCTCAGCCAGGGTGATGGCGCCCGCGCGGCAAATGACCAGATCCGCCGCCGTCATCTGACGGGGCATATCATAGATGTAGTCGCATACCTTCACGTTTCCGAAACGGCAAATTTCTTCCTGCTCCGCCCGCGCCTTCCAGGTCTCATATTCTCTATTGCCCACCGCCATCGTATGGAACACCGGGCTTTTGGACGTGTATTCCTTTGCCAGCGCGAAGGCGGCTTCATTGATGGCGCGAGCGCCCAGCGACCCGCCGTAGGACAGGATAAAGGGAACGAATATCCCCAATTCCCGACGGGCGGCGGCGCGATCCAGGTTTCCCACGGCGGGATCCACCGGATTGCCGGTCAATACGATCTTATCCTTTTTGCAGGGAAAAGAGGTGCGGGATTCTTCAAAAGAAACGCAGACCCGATCCACCACGCCGGAAAGCCGGGAGGTGGTCAGCCCGGGGATCGCGTTCTGTTCATGGATCAGCGTGGGAAGTCCCATGGAAGCGGCGGCGCGAAGCACCGGCCAGCAAACGTATCCGCCGGTACCGATGACCACGTCCGGTTTGAATTCCTTCAAGATCTTCTTGGCGCGGGGCACGCTACGCACCGCTTTCCAGGCGACCTTGACGTTTTCCAGCGTCAGCTTCCGCCGAAATCCCATTACGTCCACGTGGCGGATGGGAAAACCCTCCCGGGTCACCAGACGGTTTTCCATACCGTTTGGCGTGCCGACGAACAGGATCTCGCTGCCCGGTTCTTTTTCCATGATCTTTTTCGCGATGGAAAGAGCGGGATTGATATGACCCGCCGTTCCGCCGCCGGAAATGACTGCTCTCACTTTTCTTTGCCTCCGTTTAGGAAATCGTGTGCCCCTTCGACTACGTTTTCTCCATATAGGAGTACCGCGATACGTTCAAAACAACGCCCATTTCCGCCATATAGATCATCAGGGAGGAGCCTCCGTAACTGAAAAACGGCAGAGACACGCCCGTGCTGGGCAGAGCGCCGCTGACAACGCCGATGTTCAAAAACACCTGCAGACCGATCTGGATCATAATGCCCATGACCAGAAGGGACGCAAATTTGGACGGCGCGTTCCGGGCGATGCGAAAGCCCCGCCAGATCAACAACAGAAACAGCGCGATCACAGCCACGGCGAACACGAAGCCCATCTCCTCGCAGATGATGGCGAAGATATAGTCGTTCTGGGGCTCGGGAAGGTACATGTGCTTCTGCTTGGACTGACCCAGACCCACGCCCCAAAGCCCGCCCGAGCCTATGGCGTAGCTGGATTGAAGCGGCTGCCACCCTTTTCCTTGAAGATCGTTCTCCGGGTGGATCCAGTTTTCGATCCGGCTTCTGCCGTGGTTGGTAAACAGGATGATGCCAAGCATCGCCACGCCGCCCGCGCCCAAAAGGGTGAAGAGGATGTTTTGCTTCACACCGCCCAGATACATCAGCATAAAGATCATGGCGAAAATGATGATCATAGCGGAAAGATGCGGCTGCAAAAACAGCGGGATACCCACCAGTATGACGATACCGGCAAAGGGCAGGATACCGAAACGGAACTTACGGATCAGGTCTTTTTCCGGTCTGCCGTCCAGCCAGACAATATAAGCGGAGATCAAAACGATCACCGTGAATTTAACGATTTCCGAAGGCTGCACGTTGAAGGATCCGATGTAGATCCACCTTCGTGCGCCGTTGGCGTCCGCGCCGAAGGCAAACACCGCCCATAAAAGCAAATACGAAAGCACGAACAAAGGCACTGCCAGCTTCCGCAAAAGCAGATAGTCAAAAGCAAACGCAATGAACAAAAAAGCGGCCACGGCAAGTCCGACCCAGAGCAACTGCTTGCCGATAAAAAAGTAACTGTTGTTAAACCGGTAAAAGGCATAGACGTAGCTGGATGAAAAAACAAATACGGTGCCGATGCTCAGCAGGATCAGCACCAAAACGGCAAAGGGCCAGTCAATACCGGAACGGATCCGCTGCAGGACCGGCTTGCCACTCCCGGGGGCGGGGGTCTTTTTTTCGCGCTTCGGCAAAGTATGCTTCTCTTCTCTTTCCTCACCGCTGCGCTTTACCGTAAGCTTTTCTGCCATAAAAGACCTCCTTTCCTCTAACTTGATTTCGTTCGATCAGCGAAACGCAAAGAAACTCAGAACGCAAAGGGCTGTCGTGACAAGAACGGCGCAGATCACGATGCCCGGTTCCTTCCATCCGGTCAGTTCCATATGGTGGTGGAAAGGCGACATTTTGAACACTCTCTTTTTGGTGAGCTTATAGCAAATGACCTGGATGACCACGCTCAACGCTTCCCACAAAAACCAACCGCCGGCGACGACGATGATCAAGGGCTTGTCCAGCCAATACGCGGCGCCAACCAGCGCGCCGCCTAAAAACAGAGAGCCCGTATCGCCCATAAACACACGGGCGGGATAATAGTTGTAGATCAGAAAACCGACCATACCGCCGCAGACGGCTTCAAACAAGACGGTCTGCTGGGCGTTTTTCGCCATGACGGCAAGGCAGGTGAAGAACACGAAGACCACAAAGGTAACGCTTGACGCCAACCCGTCGATGCCGTCGGTGAGGTTGACCGCGTTCACCATCAGCGCAATGAACAAAAGGGAGAAGACCCAGTAAAACGCGCCGAGTTCCAGGCGAAAATCGGTAAAAGGCAGTGCGAGAGACGTGGTCAGCTGATCCTTCATAGAGAACAAAAACGCGCCGGCGACCAAAAACTGAAGCACCAGCTTCTGCAGGACGCCGAGCCCTTTGTTTCTCTTCTTGACGAATTTGATGAAATCATCGATGAAGCCGATGGCGCCGAAGCCCAGCATCATACAGAAGATCTTCCACAGGGAAGCGTCTTTTTCAGTCAAAGTCAGATGAAGACCCAACGCCAAAGCGGAAAATAGGATCCCGCCGATGAAGAAAAGCCCACCCATGGTCGGGGTGCCTTCCTTGGACTTATGCCAGCGGGGACCGATCTCCAGAATGGTCTGCCCCATTTTGATCCGCATCAGAGCGGGGATGAAGAATTTCTCCAGCAAGAAGGAAACGATCAGCGCGATCACAGCGGATAAAAGTCCCGTTACTGCCAAATCTTGAAACATTTTTTCAGATCCTTTTTATGATAATCCCACCAGTTCGATGATCTCTTCCAGTTTCATCCGGCGGCTTGCTTTGAACAAGATCGTATCACCGGGCTTGATGTAATCCCGGATCTGCTGGGCGATCAGGTCGCGGTCAATGGCGTTGGAAGCGGCTTCCTTTTCCATTCCTGCGTCCCGGGCGCCAAGCAAAATGTGATAGCTCACTTTACCGTAAGTAAACAGGCGATCCACCCCGTTTTCCACGCATTCCTTTCCCACCCGGCGATGGGCGCTTTCCGCAACGCATCCCAGCTCCAGCATATCGCCCAGCACCGCCACGCGGCGGCCGCCTTTGGCGCTGCCCAGCACTTTCAGGGCAGCGGACATGGATTCGGGGGAAGCGTTGTAGCAATCGGCGATCACGTGGACGCCGTTTGCGTCGTAGACCTTTTGTCTCAGACCCGTGGGCGCGTACGCCATCAGCCCCTGGCGGATCCCTTCGTCATCCACGCCGCAAGCCTCGCCTACGGCGACGGCAAACAGCGCGTCCTTGATAAAATGGTCGCCCACAGCGGGCACGGTCACGCGCAGTTCCCGCTCGGCGGAAATGGCGTCAAAAGACAGAGAGGTCTGTCCCTTGTAAATATCCAGAGGATACAGATCGTTGTCGGCGCCAAAGCCCACGAAAACGACCTTGTAGTCCTTCAAAACGTCGCTCGCCCACGCGGAACGCAGCAGCGGCTCGTCCCCGTCCAGAATGATGGTACTGCCCTTTTCCATTCCTTTCAGGATCTCCAGCTTCGCTTCGCAGATCGCCTCCCGGGAGCCCAGGATCTCCATGTGCGCGGTACCGATGTTGGTAATGACCGCCACGTTGGGACGGGTCATTTCCGTGAGATACTCGATCTCTCCCCGGGCGCTCATCCCCATCTCCACCACAACGGCTTCGGTGCCTTCCTCAATGCGGATGAGGGTGATGGGCACGCCGATATGGTTATTCCGGTTGCCGGACGTGAAATGCGTCTTGTATTTCTTGTTGAGTACGCCGGCGATCAGCTCCTTGGTGGTCGTCTTGCCCACGGAGCCCGTCACACCCACGGTGTACTTGGGATCCACCCGGCTCTTCCAGTAAGCAGCCAGGCGCCCGAGGGCTTTCAGCGTGTCTTTCACCACGATCTGCTCCAGACCGGGATATTCTTTTTCGGTGACCACAGCCACGTCTTTTCCCACCAGATCGGAAAGAAAATCGTGTCCGTCGAATTTCTCTCCCCGCAGGGCGACGAACAGATCGCCCGCTTCAATGGTGCGGGTATCCGTGGAAACGCCGTGGATGATACGGTCGGGGTTACCGATCAACTTCCCGCCGACAGCTTCCGCGATCTGTGATACTTTAAGTTCCATCATTGTTTCCCGTCCCCCGTGTATTGCATGACGATCTCTCGTTCAGAATAGGGATGTTTCCCCGTTTTATCGATCTCGTATTCTTCGTGTCCCTTCCCCGCCAGGAGGATAACGTCTCCCGGACGGGCGTGAGAGAGGCACCAGTGGATCGCTTCCGTGCGATCGACGATGGTCTTAACTTCTTTTTTGCAATCCGTAAGACCTTCCATGATGTCCCGGATAATGTCTTCCTTCTCCTCGGTGCGGGAATTGTCGGAGGTGACCACGACCACGTCGCTCAGCTCCCCGGCGATCCGCCCCATGATGGGACGTTTGCTCTTATCCCGGTCGCCGCCGCACCCGAACAGGCACCAAAGCCTCCCCCGGGTGAATTCACGCAGGGTGGTGAGGATGTTCTCCAAAGCATCGGGCGTGTGCGCAAAGTCGATAAACACGCTGTAAGGCGTCCGGGTGGGGATCCGCTCGATCCGCCCCTTCACACCGGACAGCGCCTTGAGTCCCTTTGCCACGGCGGCGGGGTCGATACCCGCTTCCAGCGCCACGGCGGCGGCGGCAAGGGAGTTGTAAACGGTAAAGGACCCCGGGATCTCCACGTCCAGCAAAAGCTCGCCCGACGGCGTTTCAGCCAGGTAGGAAATGCCTTTTTCGTCCTCCCGCAGCATTTGCTTGACCCGGTAATCCGCTTCCTTTCCCTTGACGGAAAAACGGCGGACGGCGGCGGGAACACCTTCTGAAATGGCGTTGAAGTGAGGATCGTCACAGTTGAAAACGCCCACGTCGCTCATGAAGAACAGGCGCTTTTTGGCTGCCAGATATTCATCCATGGTCTTGTGAAAATCCAGATGATCCTGTGTGAGGTTGGTAAAAACGCCGTAGTTGAAATGAAGCCCGGTGAGTTTCTTGAAGAAAAGCGCGTGGCTGGAAGCTTCCATAATAACTGTATCCACGCCCGCTTCCCGCATATCCGCCAGCAGATCGAACAGGATCTCCGGATCCGGCGTGGTGAGAAAGGCGGCTGCGGGATCCACCTTCTCGTAAGGCTTATCCCCGATGAGGTACTTGGTGGTGCCGATGAGTCCCGTTTTGTGACCTGCCGCTTCAAAAATGGACTTGATCATAAAGGACGTCGTGGTTTTTCCATTGGTGCCGGTGATGGCGATCATATGCCTGAAGCTCTTTTCCGGGTGATCATAAAGCCGGGACAAGAGCAGGGGCAGCACGCTTCTGGTATCCTCCATGAGGATATAGGGGATGTCCTGCCGGGGCTTTTCCTGACAGACGATGACGGAAGCGCCGTTTTCCAACGCCGCGTCGATCCAGATGTGCCCGTCGTATTTTGTGCCCTTCAGACAAACAAAGGCGCCCCCCGCGCGAACCTTGCGGCTGTCGGAGGATACCTGAATGATCTCCGTCTCCGGATCAGCGGCGAAGGTAATGGCTTTGATATCGGAAAAAAGCGCGCCGAGTTTCATCTGATTCACTCCTTCGATTCTTACTCCGTCACACCCTGTGTGACGCGGAATTCAACGGTGACCACGGTCCCGGGAAGGACCTTTTCACCGGCTGCGATACTCTGTTTCACCGCCACGGCGCCGTCCGCGCCGTTGGTGACGGCAATGTTCAGCCCTGCGCGAAGCAAGGTGTTATTGGCGTCTGCCGGGCTCATACCGTGCACGTTGGGAACCGTCACATTCCGCTCCATACCCGCGTCCTCGGTGTACAAAACCAGCGTCGCGCCGTTGGAAAGCCGCGTGCCGAACGCGGGAGACTGCGCGATGACGTTGGAGCCGTTGCCCTGCACCTGAACGTTCAAGCCCTTCCCCTGCGCGTCGCTGGACGCAAAGGTCAGGGAGCGCCCGGTGTAATCGGGAACGAGAGCGCCGATGGCGTTCAGTTCATCTTCGGTAAAGCTGGCGTCGATGCCGAGATACGGCAGAACTTCGGACAGGATCTTGGAAACGTAGGGAGCCGCCACCAGAGAGCCGTAATAGTTTCCCACCGGCTCGTCCACGATGAAGATGACCGCCACCTCCGGCGCGTCCGCAGGAGCGAACGCCACGCAGGATCCCACATAGCGATTGTGCCCGTTTTCATCGGGGGTAGGCTTGGTGGAGGTACCCGTTTTCGCCGCCACTTTATAGCCGGCGACCGCCGCGTTGCGGTTTCCGCCGTCTTCCACACTTCGATACAGATAGTCCCACAGGACTTTGCAGTTTTCCGTGCTGATGACCTGGCGTTTGGTCTCTCCGCCGAAGCTTTCCACCACGTTGCCGTCGGCGTCAAGGCTTGCTTTCAGCACGTGCGGCGTCACCAGGTAGCCGCCGTTCGCCACGGCGCAGATGGCGCGGAGGTGGGAAATGGGCGTGACCATGAAGTTTTCACCGAAGGCGGCGCAAGCCGCGTCAACGGAAGAATACGTTTTCAGATCGAAGAACATATTTCCCGTTTCGCCCAGGATATCCACACCGGTCTTTTCCGCGTAGCCGAACGCTTTGTAATACTTATAGAAGAGCTGCTTGCCCATCCGCTGGCTCATAATGACGAAAACCGGGTTGCAGGAGTTGGAAATGGCGTCTTCAAAGGTCTCGGTGCCGTGACCGGTCACCTTGTGGCATTTGATCGGCTTTTCCAATCCGGGAATGGTGATGCTGCCCCGGCACACAAAGGTCTCCGACGCGGTGACCAGGTTTTCTTCCAGCACCATAGCCGCCGTAACGATCTTGAAGGTTGAGCCGGGCTCGTAAAGTTCGGTAACCGCTTTGTTCTTCCAAAGCTCATACAACAGATTCTTGTAATACTCCGCCTTTTCCTCTTCGGTAACGCTCTGCCCTTCCCCGGTGCCGTAGGCGTCGTAAAGCGCCTGGGAAACCGCGTCCAGAACGTAAGGATCGTTCAGGTCAAAGTCGGGCTTGGTCGCCATACCGAGGATCTCGGCGGTGTTCACGTCCATAACGATGCCGCAGACACGGTTTCTCGCCTGGGTATCTTCGTAGGCTTCCTGAATGTATTTTTCCAGAATGTTCTGAACGCTCCAGTCGATGGTCAGCATAATGCTGGTACCGTCCACCGCGTCCACGTAGCTTTCATACTTGGAAGAAATGTCGTTTCCGTTCACGTCCTGGGCGGAGGTGATGCGGCCGTCTTCGCCGGTAAGCAGTTCATTGTAGTAGGCTTCCACCCCGTACAGCCCGTCGCCGTCCGTCCCGCAAAAACCGATAATGTGACTGGCAAGGGAACGGTAGGGATAGTAACGCTTCGCCTCATCGGCGGAAAAGATCATGGTGTCGTAGCCCTTGGCAAGCGCCATTTCCGCGATCTGCTTGGCTACCTCCGGATCCACCTGCCGTTTGATGGTCTCATCCGCACGATTTTCCATGGCGCAGCGTTCCAGAACGAAGGACTCGTCCACGTCCAGAAACCGATGCAGTTCCCGGGCGATGTCCTGCGCGACGGTGAGAGAAGGATCCTCGAACAAAGACAAGAGACGGGCGCGTTCCTCCCGCTGCTTGTCCGTATCCTTGATGGTCGCCACCCGCTCCTCGATGTAGGAAGCGATGGAGGTCTTCGGAATGTCCCGGGGAGAGATGAAAACGCGTTTGACCGGGGTGCTGATGGCAAGGACCTTCATATTCCGGTCATAGATGGTGCCGCGTTTGGCGCGGATCACCGTATTGTGCGTGTATTGATCCACCGTATCCGCGCGGTAGGAATCATAGCGGATGATCTGCATATAGAACAGACGCACGCACAGTAAAAGCGCCGCCACGATGAAAAACGCCATGATATAGTGGCACCGGCGGTTCAGCTTCAGTCTGCCGGGCTCAATGGTACCGTTCATGGCGCACTCCTTTCTTCTGCCAAAAAAAGTAAAGGGCTTTTTCCTTTACTTTTTCTGTTCCTCTCGGAAATTCTTATGCCGGAAAAGCCGTCCTTATGACAACATTTCCCGGATGGCGGAGACCAGACCCGTGACCAGCGTGTGGAATCCGTTTTCCTCTTCGCCCGGTTGAACGACCATAACGTCCGCTCCCTCCGAAACGGAAACGTACTGTCTGGAAAGGGAATCCGCGGAGACCATACCGTATTGCTCCGTAGCGATCCGCTCGATCTCGTCCAGATCATAGCGGCTCTCCAGCTGGACCTCCAACTGGGTGGCTTCCTCTTTCAGACGGGTGATGTCTGTCTGCAGCTCGGAAATGCTTTTGCTGTATTCCTCCACGGTAACGTTGAGGGAGAGCATATACATAAAGACAACCACGACCAAAACACAGGAAAAGATGATTGCCACGGGAGCGGAAGTACGTGCCGCGCCCTTACTTGTCTTGACCTTGGCGCCGGTATCCTCCGTGAGGGTCAGCGCCTCCTTATCCGCCGGAACGACTTCCCGCGAAGTCTCCTTCCTCCCCTTCCGGGAAGTGCGGAGACCGATGCGCCCCAAAGCGCGCCGGGAGGTTTTCTTCTCTTCCTGATCCTGTTTCCGGTTAGCTTCTTCCATGTGCTTTCTCCGTTATACTTTCTCGGCAACGCGAAGTTTGGCGCTTCTGCTGCGCGCGTTCTGTTCGATCTCGTGTGCGGAAGGGATGATGGGCTTTGCTGTGATGGGCTTTAAGGTCCTGCGAAAACCGCAGACGCAAACGGGAAAGTCCGGCGGGCAGGTGCATCCGTCGCTGTATTTCCGAATGCTTTCCTTCACCAATCTGTCCTCCAGGGAATGGAAGGTGATCACCGCCAGCCTTCCGCCCTTTTTCATCGAGGAGACAAGCCCGTCGATGGCGCGGGGGATCACTTCAAGTTCCCGGTTGACCTCGATGCGGATCGCCTGGAAGCTCCGCCGCGCCGGGTGTTTTTCCCCTGCCAGATCCCTTGCCCGGAAGGCGCTCTTGATGATGGACGTAAGCTCCGCGGTGGTTTCTATCTCTTTGACCTTTCGCGCCTCGACGATGGCGTGGGCGATCCGTCTCGCGTTCTTTTCTTCGCCGTATTCCCACAAGATGCGGGAAAGTTCGACTTCCGTCGCGCCGTTGACCACGTCTTTGGCGGAGCGGGCGGCGTTTTGATCCATCCGCATATCCAGCGGCGCATCGCTGTGGTAGGAAAACCCGCGCTCGGGCGTGTCCAGCTGATGGGAGGAAACCCCCAGATCCATCATGGCGCCGTCGATGCCGTCCGGCGCTAACTCTTTCAGCACTTCGCCTGCGTTTTCGAAGTTGCTGTGTACGAGGGTGAGTTTTTCTTGAAAGCGCTCCAGCCGTTTCCCTGCCGCAGCCAGCGCCTCTTCATCCTGATCAAAAGCGATGAGGCGTCCCGTGGTCAGGCGGGATAGAAGCTCTTCCGCGTGACCGCCGCCCCCCAGGGTACAATCTACGTAAACACCCTCCGGCTTGACCGAAAGCGCATCCACCGTTTCGTGAAGCAGGACGGAGGTATGGGAAAACGCCATCTTACAGACCGTTGCGGCGCAGGATCTCTTCGATCTCTTCTGTGCGGCTCTCCTTCGTGTAAGCCTCGTAAGCGGCTTCGTCCCAGATCTCCGCGTGGTCGCCGCATCCCACGATGATCACCGCCTTGGTAATGCCCGCATATTCCCGCAGCTGCATGGGAAGCAGTACCCTTCCCTGGGAATCGGCTTTCACGTCCTGCATAGATCCATAGAAAAAGCGGGCGATCTTGCGCACCTCCGTGGGAGCCAGGGCGTTGATCTTTTCTTCAAAGTTGCCCCAGCGCTCTTCGGTGTAAAGATTGATGCAGGGATCCATGGACTGCACCAGGATCATGGATTCCCCTTCCGGGAAAAGATCCCGCATTTTGGAGGGGATCATCAGACGACCCTTTGCGTCCGCCGCGCAATGAAACACGCCGCAAAATGAACGGATCATTCTATCTCCTCCTTTCCTCGGGATGAAAGTCAAATAAAAAAATCTTCTCTGATAGGGAATAAGCAGGGCGTCGGATGGAAAAAGCAGGTTTACCACTTTTAACCACTTTTCACCCCTGCTGACCCTATTATAGGGAAGAATTAGGGATATTTCAAGTCTTTTGTTAAATTTTCTCGGCGTTGTTCACAGAATGTTTACAATTTCGAGAAAGAAAAAACCGGGAAGTTTCCTTCCCGATCCTTTCAGCCGCGGACGGTTTTCTCCAAAAGCGGGATGACGGCTTCCGGGACGAGGGCTTGCCAGTCGCCCCCTTCATCCAAAAGGGCTCTCACCCGGGTGGACGATACGTCCTGCCAAGCGTCCCCCGCGTCCAGAAACACCGTTTCCACGCCGCAGTGGTCAAAATTGAACGCCGCTTGAGTCCGCTCATATAAGAGATCTTCTCCGTTTCGCACGCCCTTGACCAAAACGGCGCTCTCCCTGCCCGCAAGAAACTCATAAAGCATTCCCTCGTAGGCGGAAACGGAAACGTTTTTTTCTCCCGCCAGAGCGGCGCGGCAAAAGGCGGTGCGCTCCTCCAGGGAAAAGCGGGTGGTTTTCTCCCGGTTGTTCATCACCACCACCTCACACGCGCCGAAGACGCCGACGGCACGGCGAATGATCTCCGCGTGCCCGCGGGTAATAGGGTCGAAGGATCCGGGGATGACCGCGAGTTTTTTCATAGTTCTTCCCTCTTGACGCGGACGAAGAAAACGAAGCATTTCGAGAATTTATAACGCTTGATCCCCTCGATCTGCTCCATCACCTCCGCGGGGATGGAGGCGGTATCCAATTCCTCCCGATCCGTTTCCACCATCAGGATCCCTCCGGGTTTGATGAGCCCCGCCCGAAGGACGCGCTTCACCAGCTCCGGTCCCAGATCCTTGCCGTAGGGCGGATCCACGTAGGCAAAATCAAAGCTCTGTCCCCGGCGGGAAGCAGATTTGATAAATTCTCCGTATTCGCTGCGAATGACGCGGCTTCTGTCCGCCAATTTGGTCTTCTCCGTGTTTTTCCGCAGGATCTTGAGAGAATCTTCACTGCAATCCACAAAGGTCGCCTCCCGGGCACCCCGGGACAGGGCTTCCAGCCCCATTTGTCCGGATCCGGCAAACAGATCCAGAAAAGTTCGTCCCTCCAGATCAAACTGAATGGCGCTGAACACACCTTCTTTGGTCATTTCCGTGGTGGGACGGACGTCATCCCCCACGGGAGAATAGAGGCGGGTGCCTCGGGCTGATCCCGTAATGATTCGCATACCGGACTCCTTTTTCTCTTTTTTCTCATCATACCCCATTTTTGCGGTTTTGGCAACGGGTATTTTTTGCAAACGAAAAGCAGGGCGGATCGCCCTGCTCTTCAGTGCCGGATCATTGCGCGTCCTTGGCTTTCATTTCGTTGAGGATGGATAGAGTCTCTTCCACGATCTGCTGACCGCCCTCGGCGCCGATCCGGTTTTCATAGATGGAAGAACCGTAGCCTTTGTTCTCAATGGCTCTGCCGGTGGGCAAATAAGTGCCGCCCTCTTCCCCGGCAAGCTGGATCACAAAGGTCTGAGCAAAGGGGGAACGCGCCTGGATGCGATGCTGGTAATCCTGATAATACTCAAAGCGGTTGGTCGCCATCGCCACATCGCCGATGCGCACCACGTGGAGCCGCATGGGGATCCGATCGTCCTCCTTCTGCTCCTCAAAACGCTTGATGACCCCTTTGTTCCGGTTGATGATGGAGTTGTGAAAGGTGGTAAGCTTGTTCCGGGTAAACTCGTCCGCGTCTTCCGGAATGACGAGCTGCCGGGTCCGGATGATTTCTTCGCACTTCTCCTTTTCCGCTTGGGTAACGAAGCGGGGGATCAGCGGGATCGTCTTCAGCTCGTGATCCACCTTCACACAAGTCTGAATGTCCTTCTTCGCCCAGGAAGCCACGTCCTTGACGGCGAAGAGGATGCGCTCGGCGATGTCGTACCGTTCTCCCATACAGCAGTTGTTCCAATCGGGATTCCGCACGTCCTTCCGCTTGATCTCGTCATAGGGCATATCGTATTTCAAGGCGATGCGGCGCGCCTGGGCGGCGCGATAGTGCAGAATGCGCGGAGAAAGGTCGCCCGCGGCGGCGCATTGAGGCAGGACGAAAACGCCCTCTCCGAATTCCTCCCGGACAAATTGGCGCACCTCGTTCCAATAGTCGGCGCTCATTTCCTCCCCCAGCTCCGAAACCTGGGCGGGGCAAGGCACGTTGACCACCACGCCGGTCAGCGCGTTTTCCGTATCGTAGGTGAGAAGCACGTTGACGAAGTGATCCGCCCCGGCTTCGTAATGAGAAAACTCGGGATCATTGGTTTTGCCGTACATCACCGCGTGACCGTTGGAGGTGGCGGGCTTGTCAGCGCCTTTGTCCACAAAGTAGACGGGACGGCGGGAATGACCCACTACGGCGTAACTGTATCCGTAGCTGATGCCGCCCTCCTTGCGCCCCTGCCACGCTTCCACGGCGGCGTGAGCCGCCTGCCGGACGTAATGCGCCCGGAACTCCTTCCAGGGATACGCCTTTCTGCCGTCGGGCGTCTCCGTGGCGGAGGGATTGACAAAACCGCAGGTGTGGGTATGAGTGGCGTTCATCACGATGGCGTCCCCGGGGATGGTGGGATCCATTTCACAGGCGGTTTTGACCACCTCGTCCATGATCCCTCTCAATGAGATCAGATCGCAGGAAATGAGAATGACCGCCTTCTGTCCCGCGCCGCCGTCGACCGCCAGCGCCGTGGCGTAAAGAGGATCGTGGATGCCCTTGGAGAGTCGCATGTGATGCTGCCCCGCCAGGGATACCGGCTCGTTGATACTGACTTCCCTCTTCGCCCATCCGATCTTGACTCGTTCCATTTTATACCTCTTTCCCGGCGTGAGCGCCGTTTTGATCAAAATAGTCCCGGATCGCCTTCGCGTCCCGCGCCCCCAGTCCCTTGACGGCGGCGATCTCTTCTTCCGAGGCGCTCTTCAAGGCGGAAACGGAACCGAAATGCCGGAGAAGGGCGCCCGCTTTCTTTTCCCCGATGCCCTCGATCCTGGTCAGGCTGGAACCTTTCACCGACTTGCGCCGTCTGCTGTCCATACGGGAAAAGGCAAAGCGGTGTACCTCCTCCTGAATGCCGTATATGAATTGAAACAACTGCATGTCCCGGGCGATGGAAATATCCGCCGCACCGTCGGTGAGACAGCGTGTCTTGTGAAAATCATCCTTGACCATTCCGAAAACCGGAACGGCAAGACCGGCCTCCGCAAAGACCTGCCGCACGGCGTTGACCTGCCCTTTTCCCCCGTCCACCAGAAACAGATCCGGCAGGGGCGCAAAAGTGGCGTCCCCGTTTCGGAACCGGTCGATCCTGCGGCGGACGGCTTCGGTCATAGACGCCAGATCATCCGGGTGGGGCAGATCAATGGTAAAGGTTTTATAATCCCGCTTCCGGAACCGGGCGTTTTCCACCGTGATGATGGACGCGGAAATGACCGAGGAGCCGGAGTTGGAAATATCAATGCTTTCAATGCGCTGAGGCAGCACCTCTAATTGCAGGACCTCCGCCAGCTTGACCAGCACCCTTTCATCCTTGGCAACTTCGGCGCGGCGATGCAGCGCCGCCTGCCGGGCATTTTCCATCGCCATGGCGACTACCCGCCTGCCGTCCCCCCGTTCGGGGATCAAAAGCCGGATCCGGTCGGGCAACAGCGCCAGGGCGCTCTCCGTTTCCTCCCCTGCCAGATCCTTCGGCAAAAGCAGTTCCCGGGGAAGATCCTCCCTGCCCCGATACAGCTCCACCAAAAGAGCGGAAAAACTCTCCGGGGTCAGGATCTCATCCGCGCCGAAGTGGTAGGAGGCGCTGTCCACCACCCTGCCGCCGCGAACGGAAAGCCGGTTGATGCAGCCGCCGATCTCGTCGGCATAGGCGCCGAACACGTCCGCGTCAAAGGACAGATCCTTCACCACCTGCCCGGTCTGGGACAGAGCGGAAAGGTGCTTGATCTGATCCCGCAGGCGCGCCGCCCGCTCATACTCCATATCCTGCGCCGCCCGCTCCATTTCTCCTTCCAGATCCGAAATGACAGAGCGGTAATCGTGTTTCAAAAAGAGGATGGCGCGATCGATCCGCTCCCGATACGCTTCTTCGGACACACCGCCCGTGCAGACCCCGCAGCAGCGCCCCAAATGATAAAAGAGGCAGGGGCGCGCTTTCCCGATGTCCCGGGGGAAAACACGGTTGCAGGTGGGCAGAGCGAACAGCCGGTTGGCGGTGTTCACAATATCCCGCACGGCGCCGCCGGATCCGTAGGGGCCGAAGTACCGGGACTTCTTGTCCCGCTTATCCCGCCTGCGGGCAAAACTGATCCGGGGGTACGGCTCCCCTTGGGTCAACCGCACGTACGGATAACTTTTATCATCTTTGAGCGCAATGTTGAATTTGGGCTGATGGAGCTTGATCTTCTCATTTTCCAGAAGAAGGGCTTCGCTTTCACTGGCGGTGACGATGGTCTGAAAATCCACCGCCGTCCGCACCATTTTTTCCGTCTTCGGCGGATGCTTGCCCCTGTTCTGAAAATAGCTGAGAACACGGTTGTGCAAAGCCTTGGACTTGCCCACATACACGATCTTCCCCGCTCTGTCATACATCAGATAGACGCCGGGAAGCATGGGCAGGGTCTTCGCCTTTTCCAGAAGCTCTTCCGGAGACAAAACGCGAGGCGTGTACTCCTTCATATTTTTTCTCCAAAAAAAGAACCGCCTACCGAAAGGGGCAGGCGGGTCAAAATACGATTAGTCGGAAAAACCGGTGAGAATCAAATTGGAAAGCCCCTCAATAGCTTCCGCCTCATCCTCGCCGTCCGCGACGATGGTGATGCGGGTCCCCTTGGTGATCCCCAGGGAGAGAACGCCGAGCAAGCTCTTTGCATTGGCTTTTCTGTCGCCGTTTTCCACCCAGAGAGTACTCTTATAGTTGTTTGCCTTCTGGATGAAATAAGTGGCGGGTCTCGCATGCAAACCGACACTGTTTAAAATCGCAACTTCTTTTGAGATCATTTTTTGCTCCTATCCGAATGAATAAACGGTGACGAGAAAATGCTTTTCGTTATTATAGCAAATGATAGTTAAAAATGCAAGGTGTTTTTTTATTTTTCTTTTCCATCCTTTTCCGGTTCCCAGGAAAAGAGTCCCGCTTGAGACAAGGTCATGGCAAGGGCGTGTGACGCCGCCAGGTGGCGGATGAATCCGCGCTCCCCTTTTCCGTGACCGAGAACAAAGCGGCGCGCCGTTTCTCCGTTTTTCCCGGAAACGGCGATATAAACGGCTCCCACCGGATCCCTCTCCGTTGCGCCGCCGGGTCCGGCGATCCCGGTAACGCCCACGCCGAAGTCGCTGCCGGTCAGAGCCCTGACGCCCTGCGCCATAGCGACGGCACAGGCTTCGCTGTAAACGCCGTCACCGGAAAAGATCGACGGAGAAACCCCTAAAAGGCGCGTCTTCATCTCCTCGGAATAAGCGACGACGCCGCTTTTCAGAACGGCGGAAGAGCCGGGCACGTCCGTCAGGCGCTTGGCGAGCAGTCCCCCGGTACAGCTTTCCGCCGTAGCCACCGTCAAGCCGTTTCGGGCGAAGCGCTCTACCAGTACCTGCTCCAGCGTCGTTTTGCCGCTTCCGTAGCAAAAGCCCCCCAGATCCTTCAGCAGTCTTTGCTCGGCTTCACAAACAGCCTGCCGGGCTTCCTTACGGGTAGAACGGACAGCGGAAATATGCAGCTCCACCTCTCCCGTGCCGGCAAAGGGCGCCACGGCGGGGTCGGCGCCGTTTTTCAGATCCTCGGGAATGTGCGTATCCAGTTCGGACTCGGTGATCCCGAAGAAGTGCAGAACGTCCACGCACCCTGCCATGCCGCTTTGCGCCGCCAGGCGGGGCAAGACCTGCTCCTCCATCAAGCGCTCCATTTCCCGGGGAACGCCGGGCAGGAGGATCAAAAGTTTCCCCTCCGTCTCCAGCCAGATCCCGGGGGCGGTGCCATAATCGTTGGGCAACACCTCTGCGCCGTCGGGAACGTAAGCCTGCAGCAGGTTATTATCCGCCATGGCGCGCCCGCGACGGGCAAAAAAAGCGCGTATCCTGTCCGCCGTTTCCTCGTGAAAGACCAAAGACCGTCCCGTCGCTTCCGCCACAGCGTCGCGGGTCACGTCGTCATAGGTAGGCCCCAGCCCCCCGGTGACGACGATCACGTCGCTCCGGGAAAGTGCCTTCTTCAGGCAGGCGGTCAAATGCGCCCGGTCGTCTCCGCAGGTTTGACGAAAAGAGGCGGAAAAACCGATCTCCCGCAATTTGCGGGAGATCGAGGCGGCATTGGTATCGGTGATGAGTCCCCAGAGCAATTCCTCGCCCACGGAAAGGATCTCAAAAATCGGCATCATTCTACTCCTTATCCGCTATTCTTCGGGGACGGTCTCTTCGTTTTTCTCTACGGAAGGATCCGTCTCCCCGTCCTTCTTGGAAGGCTCCTCTTTGATCTCCGGCTGCTCGTCGGCTTTTTTCTTCTTATGCTTTTTCCTCTTGATAAAGCTGCGCAGGGAGAAGGAGCGGTTCTTGGCGGTATTGGCGCCCGTCGCCTCCTCGTGAGGCGGGAAGTTCGTGTAGTAAGCGGTATCCGAGGGCATTTCGCTGGATTCCAGCGAGGTGTTGACCAGCTTTCCGAAGCCGCGGTACAGAACGGTGAAGAACGGCACCGACAAAAGCATGCCCCACAAGCCGAACAAGCCGCCGCCCACCGTGAGGGCGATCATCACCCAGAAGCCGGAAAGACCCGTGGCTTTGCCCAGGATCTTGGGCCCGATGACGTTGCCGTCCAGCTGTTGGATGACCACGATCATAATGATGAAGGGAATGACCTTCACCGGCTCGATCAAGAGGAGCAAAAAGCCGTTGATCACACCGCCGATGATGGGGCCGAACATGGGGATGATGTTGGTAATGCCGACGATGACGGCGAACAGTCCGGCAAAGGGGATCTTGAAGATCAGAAACACCACGTAGCTCAAAAGCCCGATGATGAAGCTGTCTAAGATCTTGCCGCTGATAAAGTTGCCCACGGTCTCGTTGGTATCTCTGCCGAACAGCACGATCCGGGTGGCGGTGCTTTTCCGGAACAGGGTATAGACGACTTTTTTCAGCCGGGCGATGAGATTCTCCTTATCAAAGAGCATATAGATGGACAGGAAAACGCCGAAGATCAAAGAGCCCAGTACGGTACCGATGCTCTTGATGAAGGAGAAAACGTCCTCCAGCCGGGGCGTGATCTTTCCCGCCAGTTCGCTGACCGTTTGGGTGAGCTTGGGGGTGACCTCCTCCAGGGCACGCTGAAAGGTGGTATTGCCCGTCCACCGCTCCCACTTTTCCGAAAGCCCCCGGAACCATTCGGCGGAACTGTTGATATAAGTCGTTATATTGTTGCCCAACTCCCGGACGCTGTCCACCGCCTGAGGCACGATGATCGCCACGATGGCAGTGACCACCAGCCCGGCAAAGATGTAGGTGAAGATCAACGCCACCACACGAATGCCTTTGGTGGGCTTCTCCTTTTTCCGCATCTTGCAAAACAGGAGAAGGAAAAGCTCCATGACGGGATTTAAAAGATAAGCGATGATAAACCCGTACAAAACGGGGTTTAAAACTTTGATGATCCCGCCCAGCCAACCGAAGACCTGCGAAAAATGTTCTAAGATAAAATAGAACAGGATGCAGGACGCGATCAGGAAAAACAGGCGGAAATACTCTCTTCCGTTCTTTTTCATACGTCTCTCTCCATCCGGGCGCCTGCCGCGCCCTTGCGGTTAATCAGGCTCTGTGCCACTTGGGACCCAGGGGCGTATCTTCAAGGACGATCCCCTGCTCGGCAAGACTTGCCCGGATCTCATCCGCGCGGGCGTAGTTCTTTTCTTTCTTGGCGGCGCTCCTTTCAGCCAAAAGCGCCTCGATCGCCTCATCCGAAAGCCCTTCCGCCTGCGCCGCCGGCTTCAGGAAGCCCAGAAGTCCCGCGATCTCCTCGTAAAACGCCAGCGCCTTTTCCAGCGCGGCGCGGCTGCGGGGCGTTTGCGTGTATACGTTGATGTCCTTCACCGCGTCGAACAGTGCCGCCAGACCGTCCGCGGTATTCAGGTCATCGTCCATGGCGGTGATAAACTGCTCCCGACGCTCATCCAGCTTGGCGAAAAACGCTTCGTCCTCCGCGCCGATCTCGCCGTTCCCCGCCATTTTCAGTTGATACCGCAGGTTGTCCTCACAGTTATGAAGACGCTGAACGGCGTTCTGCGCCTGCTCCATGATCTCCCCGGAAAAATTCACCGGATTGCGGTAGTGGGCTGAGAGGATGAAGTAGCGGATGGCGGGATAGCCGTATTTCTTTGCGGCGTCCCGGACGGTGAAGAAGTTGCCTTCCGATTTGCTCATCTTCTTGTTGTCCACGTTGATGAAGCCGTTATGCACCCAGAAACGGGCGAAGGGAACGCCGAAAGCGCCCTCGGATTGCGCGATCTCGTTCTCGTGATGGGGGAAGGTCAGATCCACACCGCCGCAGTGGATATCAATGGTCTTGCCCAGGTAGCGGTCTACCATGGCGGAGCATTCGATGTGCCAGCCGGGACGTCCCTTGCCCCAGGGCGAATCCCACCAGGGCTCGCCGGGCTTGGCAGCTTTCCAAAGGGCGAAATCCAGCGGGTCGCGCTTGATCTCGGAAACGTCCACCCGGGCGCCGCTTTCCAGATCGTCCACGTTTTTCCCGGAAAGCTTCCCGTACTCCTTGTAGGCGCGGGTGGCGAAATACACGTCCCCTTGGGATTCGTACGCCATCCCCTTATCCACCAGGATGGAAATGATACGGATGATGTCGTCCATATTCTCCGTCGCCCGGGGATGGACGGTGGCGGGACGGACGCCCAGCCCTTCCGCATCCACGAAGTATTCCTTGATATAGCGATCCGCCACTTCCCGGACGGTGCAGTTTTCCTCGTTGGCACGGCGTATCATCTTGTCGTCGATGTCCGTAAAGTTCTGAACAAAATCCACGGTGTCGCCCCGATACTCCAGATAGCGGCGGAGCATATCGAAGGTCACAAAGCACCGGGCGTTGCCGATGTGAAAGAAATTATAGACGGTGGGGCCGCAGGCGTACATCCGCACGTGGCGATCCTTTTCTTGGAGTTCTTCTTTTTTTCCGTTGAGATCATTAAAGAGTTTCATAGGACACCTTTCCAAAAATCACTTCCGGGGATCGATGGCGCTTCGATAGGTTTTGAGATAATCGATGCCGGACAAAATGGTCATGACCGTCATCAGGATCAGCGTGATCCAGGTCAGAACGCGCCATTCCCGGCAAAAGGGGATAAAGCAGAAAACCACGGGCTCCAAAATGGCGGTGCCCACCCAGGCGCATTGGGTGCCGGTCTTCATTTTACCCAGAATAGACGCCGCAACCACGGTCTTCTCCTCCCCGGAGACGATCACCAGCCGGAGAGAGGTCACCGCCAGCTCCCGCAGGATGACGATGAGCCCCGCCGCCACGGTGACGTAGTGAAGGGCGCCGGGTTGACGGTACATATCCGATGAGACAAGTCCCAGGATGGCGGCGAAGATCATAAACTTATCCGCCAGGGGATCCAGGAACTTGCCGAAATTGGTAACAAGGTTCCGGGAGCGCGCGATCTTGCCGTCGAAGAAATCGGTGACGGCGGTACCGATGAAGAAGACGCCCGCCAAAAGGCGGGAAACCACCTCGCCCCAGATCCCGGGCAAGGGCAGGCGCCACATGATGAATACAAAGAAGACAGGTACCAAAAGGACGCGCATCAGGGTGAGCCGATTGGGTAAATTCATCTCAGCGAACTTCCTTTCCGACTAAATCATATTCCATGGACTCCGTGATCTTGACAGAAACGAAGTGCCCGGGCTCGGGCTTTCTCCCGGAGGAGAACCAGACCAGACCGTCGATCTCCGGCGCGTGAAACTCGCTTCTGCCCCAAAACCGCCCGGAAACGGGGTCGTACCCCTCGCACAAAACGGGGAGCGTTTTGCCCACAAAGCTTTTGTTATAGGCTTCGGAAACGTCCATCTGCGCCCGCATCACGCCGTCCAGCCGGGTATCCTTCAGCTTTTGGGAGATCTGTCGATCCATGCCGTAGGCGGGGGTACCCTCCTCCCGGGAATAAGCGAAGGCGCCCAGGCGCTCAAACTTTGCTTCTTTGATAAAACGGATCAGTTCACCGTAATCCCGCTCCCGCTCGCCGGGGAATCCCACCATCACGGTGGTACGCAGGGCGATACCGGGCACGCCCGCTCTCAACCGGGCGACGGCATCCCGCACCACTTGGGCGCCGCCGTGGCGGTTCATCCGCTGTAAAACGTCTTCGGAGATATGCTGGATGGGCAGATCCATATAGCGGCAGATCTTTTCGTGAGTCGCCATAACGCGGATCAATTCGTCGGTGATCTTGTCGGGATAGCAGTACATCAGGCGGATCCACCGGAAGCCGAACGCGTCGTCGCACAGCTTTTCGCAAAGCTCCGAAAGGGCGTATCGACCATAGAGATCCATTCCGTAGCGGGTCGTATCCTGCGCGATGAGGATGATCTCCTTCACGCCCAATTCCGAAAGGGTCTTCGCTTCCGCCAGTATGTTTTCCATGGGGCGGGAGCGGAAGGCGCCCCGGATCTCCGGAATGGCGCAAAATGCGCACCGGTTGCTGCAGCCCTCGGCGATCCGCAGATACGCGTATCCCTCGTGGGTGAGGACGCGATCGCCCTCCAGCGCCAATTTCTCCGGGGCGGAGTGGCAATAAAACCTCTCCCCCGCCAGCACCTTCTCAATGGCTTGGCAGATCTTGTCCTGTTCCCCCAGGGAAAGGGCGGCGTCCACCTCGGGCAGATCCTTCTTCACCTGCTCCATATAGCGCTGCGCCATACAGCCGGTGACGATGATGCCCTTTAACTTGCCGTTTTCCTTCAGCCACGCCAGATCCAGAATGCTTTCGATCCCCTCGGATTTGGCGCTGTTGATGAAAGCGCAGGTGTTGACGATCATCACGTCGGCTTCGGTGTCGTCGCTCACCAGCTCGTAGCCGGCGGCGGCGACCCGGGACAGCATGATCTCACAGTCCACCTCGTTCTTGGGGCAACCCAGAGATAAAAAACCAATTTTCGCTTTCAAGTCTGATCCTCCCAATCGGAGTCACTTTCATCCCGCCCGCGGCGCAGGCGCTCTATGGCGGAAAAGGACGAAGCACTGTCATACCCCGCCCGGGCAAGACGGCCGGCGAGTTTTTTTCTGCCAGCCGGGTCAGACGCCAGGACGGCGGCGCCGGGAACGGTCTTCAAAAATCGGTCGGCGCGGGCGTCATAATCGATCTTCCGCGCCAGCGCCGCTTCCACGTACGCGGGGGAAAACAGACGGCGGCGCAGTTCCTCCCGGATCCGCCGCGGCCCGAACATACGGGCGTCCAAGCGGCGGACGGCGGCGCGCAGGGTGCGTTTATCGTCCAGCAGTCCCTGCTCCCGCAGGATGGCGATCACCCGGGCGGCGATCTCCGGCGAAAAACCGGTGGAAGCGCGGCGGGGGTCGGTCAGATACTTCTCCATTTCCCCCACGGTCAAGTCGCTGTACTCCACCCGAGCCACGGCGCGCTGCAGGGGCAGTTTCAGCTCCTGCGGGATCTCCATCAGCGCAAGCCCTGCTTCTTCAGGAGCAGATCGATCTTTTCGCTGGGATCGATGATGTTGGTGACGGAGAGATTGTGATTCAAGGCGGCGATGATGTACGCCACGTACTTGGAGCAGTCCACCTCGTAGAACCAGGGCTTCGCCCGGGTCTCCGGGGAAACGTAGGTGAGGTTGGTGCCGAAAACGCCGTGGAGCACGCCGTCTTCCACCGCCTTGTCAATGCGCTCATAGCCCGCGGTGAAAATGGCGTAAGTGGAATAGGCGTAGATGTGACGCGCCTTGCGGCGCTTCAGCTCGTAGGCGATGTCCAGAAGGGAGTCGCCGGAGGCGATGATATCGTCCGCGATGAACACGTCCTTCCCTTCCACGGATTCACCCAGGTACTCGTGGGCGACGATGGGGTTGCGGCCGTTGACTACCTTGGAGTAGTCGCGGCGCTTATAGAACATACCCATATTCACGCCCAGAACGGAGGCGTAATACATATTGCGGTTGATGGCGCCCTCGTCCGGGCTGACCACCATGAAATTCTCCTTGGAGGGACGGAAATTCGGGAAAACACGGAACATACATTTCAGCACCTGGTAATACGGCATAAAGTTGTCCACGCCCATCAGAGGAACGGCATTCTGAACACGGGGATCGTGGGCGTCGAACGCCACCAGGTTCTTCACCTTCATCGCCTGAAGCTCTTGAAGGGCAAATGCGCAGTCCAGAGATTCCCGGTAGCTGCGGCGGTGCTGACGGCCGCCGTAGAGCATCGGCATGATGACGCTGTAGCGATACGCTTTGCCGGAGGTCGCCTGGATGATGCGCTTCAGATCCTGATAGTGGTCGTCGGAGGACATGTGATTTTTCTGCCCGAACATATCATAGGTCACGGAATAGTTACCCACATCCACCAGACAAAACAGATCGTCGCCCCGAACGGATTCATAAATAATGCCCTTGGCTTCGCCGGAGGTGAAGCGGGGACAGTCCGCGTCCATCAGGAAGGACTCGAAATCCCATCCTGCAGCCTTGGACCAATTGACCAGATAATAGTCTACTTTTTTCGCCAGCTCTTCCGTGCCTTTCAAGGCGATGATCTTCAAGGGGGCGACGCGGTCCTGCTCGGCAAAGATCTCTTCGCAGGTGTATCTCTTTTCGGGGCTCATGATCATGGTGTTCACCGTTCCTTATGTTATTCAGATTTGTTGAAAACGTCCTATGTGCGGTCGGTCAGTTCAGACCGTCCAGATCCAGCTCATCATCTTCCTCCTCTTCCTCCCCGTCGAACAGGGATTCGGAGCTCACCGGCTTTTCCGGGTCGTCCTTGGAGCGGGCGATGACTTTGGCGGCGATCTCCTCGGAGATATCCCCGTGTTCCTTCAGGAAGATACGCAGATTTTCTTTGCCCTGCGCCACCCGGGTCCCGTCGTAGGAGAACCAGGAGCCGCTCTTTTCGATGATGCCCATTTCCACGGCGAGATCGATGATCTCATTCTCCCGGGAAATGCCCTGCCCGTAGAGGATATCAAATTCCGCCACGTGGAAGGGGGGCGCCACTTTGTTTTTCGCCACCTTGCACTTGATGTGGTTGCCGACGATCTCGCCCTTGTCCTTCAGCTGTTCGCCCTTCCGCACGTCGATCCGGACGGAGGAGTAGAAGCGAAGGGCTCTGCCGCCGGTGGTAACTTCCGGGTTGCCGTACAAAACGCCCACTTTTTCCCGGAGCTGATTGATGAAGATGAACGCGCAGCGGCTCTTGGCAATGGCGCCGTTGAGCTTCCGGAGCGCCTGGCTCATCAGCCGGGCGTGGGCGCCGACGAAGTTCTGCCCCATCTCCCCTTCGATCTCACTGCGGGGGGTCAGGGCGGCGACGGAGTCCACCACCACCACGTCGATGGCGTTGGAACGCACCAGCGCCTCCGCGATATCCAGGGCATCTTCCCCGCTGTCGGGCTGGGAAACGAGAAGCTCGTCCACGTTGACGCCCAAGGCGCGGGCATACACGGGATCCAGCGCGTGCTCCGCGTCGATGAAAGCGGCGGAGCCGCCTTCCTTCTGCGCCGCGGCGATCACGTGGAGCGCCACGGTGGTCTTACCGGAGGACTCCGGCCCGTAGATCTCGGTGATGCGTCCCCGGGGGATGCCGCCGATGCCCAGCGCCAGATCCAGCGTCAGGGAGCCGGTGGAAATGGCACTGACGTTCATGTGGGCATTCTCACCCAGTTTCATAATGCTCCCGGGCCCGAATTTTTTCGTGATCATGCCCAGCGCCGTATTGAGGGCTTTTTTCTTGTCAAGGACCTCTTCGCCCGCCGGAGCGGGTGCGGTTTTCTTCGCCTTGGAAGCGGTTGCCATGTCGTACTCCTCCAAAATATTTATTAGTAATTATAATATATCATAGTATTATACGGAATGCAAGGGATTTTTCGGGATCCGTGCCGCTTTTTCCGAGAAAAGGTCAACCCTGGCCGGGGCGAATGAAAAGCACCCTGTCCCTGCCCTCCTCATCCGGGTAGATCTCGCCGGACAGTCCTCTCTCTCCCAGGATCGAAAGCACGTCTTTTCCCTGCTCCCAGCCGATCTCCGCCAGGATCGGAACGCCCGTTTCCCGGCACAGATCCGCAAACGCCCGGTAAAAGGTCAGCCCGTCCTCCCCGCCGAACAGGGCGAGAGCAGGCTCGCGCCGGACGTTGTCCGGAAGCCGCTTCATTTCCTCCCCGGTCAGATAGGGCGGATTTGCCAGGATCAGCGCCGGGCGGCGGAGGCGAACGGTATCCGCTGCCGCCGGGCTGAGAACGTCCAGACGCTCCACCGCTCCCCGGCGGGAAAGGGACAGGCGCTCCAGATTTCGCCGGGAAAGCGCAAGGGCTTCCGGGGACAGATCGAACAGGACGGCAAAGAGATCCTTCCGGGCGCTCAAAACGGCGGCGCCCACACAGCCGCTGCCGCAACAAAAGTCAAAGATCAAAGCATTTTCCGGCACGATCTCTACCGCCTTTTCCACCAAAACAGCCGTTTCGGGACGGGGGATCAGGACGCCGGGAGCAGTCTCCAGCAGCAAATCGCAGAAGGGCGCCGTACCCAAATAATACTGCAGGGGCTCCCCTGCTAACAGTGCTGCCTCCTCCCGGAGCAGCGCGGCGCACAGGTCGGGCGGTGCTTCTTCGTTTCCATACCGGATAAAGCAGTCACGGGGCAGATCGTGCTTTTCCAAAAGCGCAAAAAGGAGCGCCTTTTCCGAAAAAAAGCGCACTCCTTCCTGCTTATCATATTCGGTTTTCAGTTGACGGCGCAGCGCGGAAAACGTCATTTCGCCGC